>JBDHDY010000244.1:0-5633 GCA_039591275.1 Gemmatimonadota bacterium
CGAGCGAGTGGCGTTATCAGATCTGGGTCGCCAACAGCGACGGGTCGAATGTTTTCCAGCTCACCCAGGGTGAGAAGTCGTCCACATCACCGGCGTGGTCACCAGACGGGTCGTGGATCGGTTTCATCTCATCGCGCACCGATACAGCCAACGTGTGGCGTATCCGCCTGGCGGGTGGTGAGGCCGAACCGTTGACCAACGTAAAGAGCGGCGTGACCGGTTTCCAGTGGTCACCTGGGGGATCTCATATCGCGTTCACCATGGCGGATCCCAGAACTGAGGAAGAGGAGAAAGCGGACAAAGAGAAAGACGATGCGTTCGTCGTGGATGAGAACCTCAAGGAAATCCACCTCTATGTAATCTCTGTCGAAGAGGGACCGGACGGCAAGCGAGAATCGCGCAAGCTCACAAAGGCCGGCCGCAGTGTTTTCGGTATCTTCAGCGGCACGCCGTTCGACTGGTCGCCGGACGGAACCCAAATCGCCTTCGCTCACGGTCCGACACCCAAGGTGGACGATTGGACCGAGACCGACATCTCTGTCGTGGACGTGGCCTCTGGAACAGTGCGCCCGCTCGTCGGTACGAGTGCGGCGGAAGCACAACCTATATACTCGCCCGACGGGCGTTGGATTGCCTTTGCGGCTAGCGATGACCCGCCTACGTGGGGCTTCATCTCCCGGATTCACATCATCGACGCAAACGGCGGGGCAACGCGACCTCTCGCTGACAGTTACGATCGACAGCCAGGTCTAGTCAGCTGGTCGCAAGACGGACGGCAGGTTTTAATCAGCGAAACGCATCGCACGGTGAATCGGTTGAGTGCACTACCGGTAGACGGTGGCGCGCCGGTCGACATCTCGCCGAATGACTTGATGGTTAGCGGCGTGCGACTCAACGCTCCCGGTACGCACGTCGGCTTTATGTCCGAGAGTGCGGATCGACCTCCCGAGGCGTTCATGACCGGCCTCGATCGGTTTCGACCAACACAGGTTAGCACTGTGCAGGATCTTCCTGATATTCCCATAGGAAGGACTGAGGTCGTCAGGTGGACCTCAACGGACGGTTTGGAGATCGAAGGCCTGCTCACGTACCCTGTGAATTACCCGGAAGGAGCGCGGGTGCCACTTCTCGTCGTCGTGCACGGTGGACCCACGGGGGTGTTTACACAGCGGTTCATCGCCAACAGAGGTGCTTATCCCCTTGCTCCATTTGCCGAGCGCGGCTTTGCCATCTTGCGGTGCAACGTGCGGGGAAGCAGCGGTTACGGCCGTGACTTCCGCTACGCCAACTACGGCGACTGGGGCGGCGGCGACTACCGGGACATTATGTCGGGCATCGATGCCATGATCGATCGGGGTGTTGCCGATGCCGAGCAGCTGGGCGTCATGGGCTGGAGCTACGGCGGATACATGACGTCATGGGTCATCACGCAGACGCACCGCTTCAAAGCAGCATCCGTCGGCGCGGGTGTCACCAATCTCATGTCGTTCACCGGTACGGCTGACATTCAGGGGTTCATCCCAGATTACTTTGGCGGTGAATATTGGGACGTCTTCGATAACTGGCGCACACATTCGGCGATGTTCAACGTGAAAGGTGTCACTACACCGACTCTGATCCAGCACGGGGAGAAGGACGCTCGGGTTCCGGTGACGCAAGGCTACGAGTTCTACCACGCCCTCAAGCGCCAGGGTGTAGAAGTGAAGATGGTCGTTTACCCACGGCAGCCGCACGGCATCCAAGAGCCCCGACTTCAGCTCGATGCGATGAGGCGCAATCTCGAGTGGTTTGAGCGTTGGGTGAAGGGAAAGGCGGTGAGTATGAGGTAGGACTGCCCCAAGCACCAATCCCGGGCTTCCGCCCGGGGTTGGTGTTTGCCCTTCCAACTTTCGAGCTTACCTCTCCACTTCCACCGCCGGCACACTGAGTCTCTCAAATAGCTCTCTGGTGCGCGGCAGTGCTGCCGGATCGTTTACCTCAAAATACCAGAACCGCTCGATGTCACCCCGGTTCACCAGAAGCTGCATGGTCCCCTGAGATTTGTGTTCGGCGATTTCCCAGTTGACGACAATCCGATAGTCCAGCCGGCCGCTCTCGTCGATGGGCTGCGTGCGATCGAACACGAAGGGTTCGACGTCGTCCCTGACCTTCGTGACCGGGTAGCCTTCCAGCTCTGTAAACTCGAGCTGCGTCGAGTCCGCACGAACTCCAACGAAGCACCCGAGCACAACGGGTCGCTGTGACACATCGACCTCGCCCGCCGCTTCGAGAGCGAGAATTGTCGCGGCCTTGTGATGGCCGTGAAAATTCGGAATGGGAAGGTGCACGAAAACATAGTCGTAGTCCACCCGTGTCATGACCTGCCGCAGGCGCATCTTGACGAAGTCGGCGTCCCACACGTGCCGCAGCACAGTGTCTGCATTCTCGGTGTACTCATGGTCAAACTGATCGAGAAAGAAATAGTTACGCGTGCCGAGGATCCTGCCCGCCGCCATCAACTCCCGCTTGCGAATGGCAGGGAGATGCTGCCGCGCAACCTTTTCGTCGGTGAGCTCGAGGCCATAGATGGGCTCGGCGAGGTGCGAGTAGCGAAACCCGCCGCTTCCATCAGAGATGAGGGCCAGGTCCACGCTGCCGTTCAGCTCATGAGTGATCTTGTACACGCTCCCCGCAAACATGGCCTCGTCGTCGGGATGAGCGATGACCAGAAGGACGTTCAGGTCACCGCCAGGCTGCGCCGCCGCTGAAGCCGCTGGCCACGGGGACATGACACCGATTGTCGCGGCGAGAGTTATAGCTCTGCACGCAGTCGTGACGGGATGGCGCAGCGACATCATAGCTCGTCTCTCCTACAAGCTGGAGGTGGCACCAACGGGAACAGTATACACCCTACCACCCGGAAGGTGGCAAGGCCCTGGCAGAGATGCGGTACGGGCAGCATAATTAGCCACAGATAAACGCAGAGAAACGCAAGATGTTTGTTCACCACCCCGGCCCCAACATCAGAGAACGGACAACGCCAATCTCTTTCTGTTTCAATCTGCGTTATCTGTGTTTATCTGTGGCTAACGCTCTATGAAGCCTGACACCAATCCAACTGTTGCCTGCGGTTCCCAACAACTTGTTGTAAGCAATCGAGGAATCTCTGATGGATAGACATTCTACTTCACAAGTGATCCGACGAAGCATTCTATTAGCAGCTCTTGGGTTTGTCTCCTTTGTAGGCTGCGGGCCCCGGCAAGCCGACATTCTGCTCTTGAACGGTCGGGTGTACACATTGGCCTGGGACGATCCGGCACCAGACGGGAAGCCCGCGGCAAACGCCCCCTATGGACCAGACGGCTGGCACCCCGACGCAGAAGCCGTGGCGATAGCCGGCGGCGAGATCATCTTCGTCGGCAGCAATGAAGAAGCTGAAACGTACCGCGCCGCACAAACGTGGGTGAAAGACCTGGGCGGCGCGACCGTGCTCCCGGGACTCGTCGACTCTCACACGCACGTCCACGGCCTGGGCGCCAACTTGAGTCGTGTCGATTTGCGCGGCGTCGAAACAGAGGCGGAAGCTATCGCAAGAGTGGTGGAGGCCGCGAAGGATGTCGAGCCCGGAGAGTGGATCATAGGATGGGGCTGGGACGAGGGTGCCTGGGCTAACCGCTATCCGAACATGCGTCGGCTATCACAGGCCCTTCCCAACAACCCCGTGGTGCTGCGAAGCCTCCATGGCTTTGCGACCTGGGGCAACCGGCTGGCCTTCGAGCAAGCCGGCATTACCGCTGAGACTCCCAACCCGTCGGGGGGCGAGATCGTACGGGACAGACGGGGAAACCCCACGGGCATCGTGCTGAACCGCGCCGGCGCGCTGCTGACCTCTGCGATTCCACCGCCAACGTTCGACCAGGTGACGGCGAATTTCCGCGCAGGCCTCGTGGCCATGGCCGAGGCAGGTTACGTCGCTGTGCACGATGCGGGACTCGACGCGCAGGCGATGGAAGCATTGGAAACGCTGGAGGGCGACGAACAACTCCCCGCCAGGGTTTACGCAATGCTCTCGGCAAGGGACGAAGAGCTCCTCCGGGAGTGGCTCGCGAAAGGGCCGGACCAAGACACGGAAAGCATGCTGCGCACTCGATCGGTGAAGGCGTTCTACGACGGCGCACTCGGCTCCAGGGGAGCACGAATGCTCGACGACTACTCGGATCGGCCGGGTCACCGCGGCGTGAGCGGCGGCGAGTACGGTTTCAATCAAGAGATCGTCGCGGAGATGATGCGGGCCGGCTTTCAGGTTGGGGTCCATGCCATCGGCGACGCTGGTAACCGAGAATCGCTCGATTTTCTGCAACGTGTGATCGACGATTACCCCGGCGCCCGAGCCGACCGGCATCGCATTGAGCATGCTCAAGTCGTACACCCGGACGACTTCGCACGCTTCGCCGCCCTCGGCCTCATCGCATCTATGGAGCCGCCACACGCGGTGGAGGACATGGTTTGGGCGGAGGATCGCGTGGGGCCCGAACGGATCCGCGGAGCGTATGCTTGGCGAACCATGCGGGAGGTCGATGTGCCGCTGATCTTCAATTCGGATCTCGCGGGGTCCGACCACGACATCTTCTATGGGCTCCACGCCGCTATCACTCGCCGCAACAAAGAGCTCGAGCCCCAAGGTGGATGGTATCCCGAGCAAGCGGTGACGCCAGAGGAAGCCATCCGGGCCTACTCTTCGTGGGCAGCCTACGCGGCCTTCGTGGAAGACGAAACTGGGGTGCTCGAGAGGGGGCGGTGGGCAGACATAACCGTGATGGAGATCGATCCATTCGTCGTCGGTTCGACGGAGCCTGAGCGATTGCTGGAGGGAAGTATCCTCCTCACAATCGTGGCGGGTGAGGTGGTCTTTGAGAAGATGGAGTGATGCAGCGACCGGCGGTCAGCTACCGGCGGTGCGCAAGACAACGCCAAGCGCTCCGAGTAGGGTTTAGCTGCTCGCAAGTAGCTACGAATAAATCGGATAGAGCCACTCAGCTTAGGCGACGCGTCATCGGCTTCCTGACGGCGTCGCGACCGCGAGGCCTCCAGCCTCGGCGCCTCAGGCGACGGGCCCATCTGGCATCCTCTTGGCGGCGGCGCCATCTTGTCAGTAGGCCCAACTTCCCAACCGGACCACAGGCAACAAACAGGTCTTCAGGGAGACTGCCATGTCGGAGCATCTCGTCGGAACCGTCACCCATTTCTTCAAGGGACCTGGCGTAGCCGTCGTCAAGGTGACTGAGGGAGAGCTGTCGGTCGGCGACGAAGTGCATTTCTTCGGTCACACGACAGACTTCACGGAGCGGGTCACCTCGATGGAGGTGAACCATCACAAGGTGGAGCACGCCAAGGCGGGAGAGGAAATAGCGATCCAGGTCGTCGACCGGGCCGATCCAGGTCGTCGACCGGGCGCGCCCGCGCGACCAAGTATTTAGGGTCGACAGCGAGTAGGGGCGGTATGCAGTAGGGGCGCAGTATGCTGCGCCCCTACCACGCATGCGACACTGCTATGGCTTCCCGTACGCCCCTCCACCCGGCGTTCGCACGCTGATCGCCGTTCCGGCCTCGACCCACACACTCGCCTTCCCAGGGATATCGCGTTCCTCCCCTTC
>JBDHDY010000245.1:0-6089 GCA_039591275.1 Gemmatimonadota bacterium
CAACCGTAGGTTGACCGATCGATGGCCCGCAATCGGCTTGCTCCCGTCGTACTGACCGTCGCGCTCGCCGCGGTCGTCGTCGCGACCATGGCTCCGCTGGGCGGCACCGGTGTCACCGCCAGCTGGGGATGCGTCTTCTGCGGCGACCGGGCGCTCGCCGATCTCCTGGTCAATATCCTCCTGTTCACCCCCGTTGGGATTGGGCTCGGACTGCGTGGGACCCACTTCGTCCGGGCTGTCCTCGCCGGGCTGGTCATTTCGCTCTTGGTGGAATCCGCCCAGATCCTCATTCCCGCCCGTGACGCCAGCTTGGGCGACATCATTGCCAACACACTCGGAACGGCCGCGGGAGCGGGAATCGTGCTTCTCGCACCGCGCTGGCTCGCCCCCGGGGTGGTCGCAGCACGCCGGCTATTGCTGTCTTGGGCCGTCCTCGCCATCGCGATGTTCTGGGTCACGGGCTGGCTCCTGGCTCCATCCTTCCCGGAGACCATTTACTTCGGCCAGTGGACCCCGAACCTGGGGCACCTCGACTGGTACCGCGGTCGAGTCCTCGAGGCCACGGTCAATGGGAGGGAGATACGGTCCGGTCGCGCGCCGGACAGCCGTGGCCTGAGAACGGATCTCGAGCGGGGCCACCCCATCGAGGTCCTGCTGACCGCGGGACCGCGAACGGAGCACCTTGCGTCGATACTCAGCATTTACGACCAGAACCGGCAGGAGATCGTTCTGGCGGGACCAGACCGAGACGATCTGGTGTTCCGCTACCGGACCCGGGCCACCGACTATCGACTTGACCGACCGGATTTGCGGCTACGTGGCGTCATGGCGTCTGCCCAACCCGGTGACACCCTGCGCCTATCCGCAGAGCGGCACGCTGACGGGTACTGCATGCGCCTGCAGTCGACGCTCGAGTGCGGAATAGGATACACCGTTGGCGACGGCTGGGCCCTGTTGCTCTACGCCGAGTCTTTCCCGGCGTGGATCAAGCAGCTTCTTCGGATGGGTTGGCTGGCAGCGATCGCATTCCCGCTTGGCCTGTGGGCACGTCGCGCACTCGACCTCGCAGTCGTTCTGGCCCTCCTTACCGCAGCCCTGCTCCTTGTGCCGGCGACCTCGACTCTGCTGGCAACCCCGTGGACCGGCTGGGTGGCAGCCGGCGTTGGGGTCGCCCTAGGCGTTCGAGCGCGCTCCGCCGTTGCAGGCCGGACGGGTGGGTCAGAAGATCGTGTAAATGAACGGCGCGAGCGCGGACCCCTGCGCGAACACGAGTAGTGAGCCGACCAGCACCATCATCACGATGATGGGCAGCAACCACCACTTCTTGCGGACCTTGAGAAACTCCCAGAACTCCTTCACCAGCGACATGGACGCTTTCACCCTGCCTTCTGTCTGTAAGCCGTTAGAACTGCTTCTCCATTCCGCCCCGCCCGGCCCGATCGTCGGCCCTGACGATCCAAAACCCACCTTCGCGCTGGCCGTGAACCAAGGGGTTCTTCCCGAGCGCCCGCATGATGACACCGATGGGCGCCACCACGAGGAAGTATACGATACCCAGAACGATGGGCGTCGTCACCTTCGAGATGGCATGCGCCATTGCCATCCATGCCTTCTCCACGGGCAGGAGCGCGGTGGGGGCTATCAGGCCGCCGAGAACGAGCACCCCGCCGATTCCACCCGTCGCCAGGTATGCGGTCCGGTGATCCCGCCATACCAGCACCGCCGTTAGCACCAGAAACGCCACACCCACGGTCAGCCCGAAGCGACGGCCCTGGGCGGCACGGCTCAGTCCAGCTGGAATTCTTGCCGCCAATCTCCGCTCTCCTTCCACTCGGGCTGCTCGGCCTTCCCCAGCAGGAACGGCCCGAGGACCAGGTAATCGATGTGCGTCCGCATGAAGCATCGGTAGGCATCGGCCGGCGTGCAGACGATCGGCTCGCCGCGAACGTTGAAGGACGTGTTCACAATCACCCCACACCCGGTTCGCTCTTCGAACGCCTCGATCAGATCGTGGTAGTCCGGATTCGTGTCCCGACTCACCGTCTGTATGCGCGCCGAATAGTCGATATGCGTGACGGCCGGGATGTCCGAGCGGGGCACGTTCAGCATCTCGATGCCCCACAGCCGCCGATGCTCGTCCGACATCGGGATCTGGCGCTCCTTCTTGACCGGCGCCACGAGCAGCATGTACGGGGATCCCTTGTCGAGCTCGAAGTACTCTGAAACGCGCTCACGGAGCACGCTGGGCGCAAACGGGCGGAAGCCCTCCCGGAACTTGATCTTGAGATTCATCTGGGCCTGCATTCTCGGGCTTCGCGCATCGCCGATGATGCTGCGAGAGCCCAGGGCACGCGGTCCGAACTCCATCCGACCATTGAACCAGCCGACGATCTTCTCGTCGGCGAGCACGTCAGCGACTTCCGCCAGTAACTCTTCCCGCCGAAGCTTGCGGTAGGATGCTCCCACCGACTTCAGGTAGCGCTCGATCTCGTCGTCCCCGAAGGACGGGCCGAGATACGCACCCTTCATGGAGTCCTTGCCATCGGGGGCGGTCCGTGGCTGCTTCAGGTGTCGGTGCCAGATGAGTTGGGCAATCCCCAGCGCGCCACCGGCATCACCGGCCGCGGGCTGGATCCAGATGTTCTCGAACGGTCCCTCACGCAGGATCCGTCCGTTGCCTACGCAGTTGAGCGCCACTCCACCGGCCAGGCACAGGTTCTTCAGCCCTGTTTCGGCGTGCACAGCGCGGGACATGCGAAGCATGATCTCCTCACACACCTCCTGCACGGACCGGGCGAGGTCCATTTCCCGCTGGGTCAGCTTCGATTCCGGTACCCGTGGCGGCCCACCGAACAGGTTATTGAAGGCCCCATTGGTCATGGTGAGGCCGGTGAGGTAGTTGAAGTACTTCTGGTTGAGCGTGAAGGACCCGTCCTCCCGCAGATCGACGAGCTCATCGAGAATCAGCTGCACGTATTTCGGCTCACCATAAGGCGCAAGGCCCATGACCTTGTACTCACCCGAATTCACCTTGAAGCCGGTGTAGTAGGTGAATGCAGAGTACAGCAGCCCCAGGGAGTCTGGCCACCGAAGCTCCCGGTAAAGCTCGACGTCGTTGCCCCTGCCGATGCCGAACGACGCCGTCGCCCACTCACCGACACCGTCCATCGTGAGGATCGCTGCCTCCTCAAACGGTGACGGATAGAATGCACTGGCCGCATGCGACTCATGGTGCTCGGCGTACAGAAGCTGCCCCTCATAGCCGAGGCCTTTTCGAATCTGCTTCTCCATGTACAGCTTCTCTTTGACCCACAGGGGCGCGGCCTTCATGAACGACACGAAGCCGCGGGGAGCGACACCGACGTAGGTCTCGAGAATCCGCTCGAACTTGAGCAGCGGCTTGTCGTAGAACCCAACGTAGCTCAGGTCCTGCGCGGTGATCCCCGCCTCGCGCAGGCAATAGTCGATCGCGTGTTCTGGAAACGAGGCGTCGCCCTTCTTGCGCGTAAACCGCTCTTCCTGCGCGGCGGCGAGGATCTCACCGTCGCGGAGAATGCATGCCGCGCTGTCGTGGTAGAATGCGGAAAGGCCCAGAATGTATGTCACCTGTGCGGCCACCCGTTCACCATACCGAAAAAGTGGGGATGAGCTATCGTCGGGAATCATGTAGCAGGAGTCGAGCGCGATCCGTCGCTCGCGCCAGCAGGGAACCGTAAATGACTGCAATCATGGTGCTTACGGGCCCAATTCGCTTACACGACAGCCTGCGATTTCGCTGCACGTGTTGCGCACATGCAACAGCACATCCGGGCGCCGCCCGCGGAACGGAGAACGACCTGCCATTGATCCGATTCAACGCCGACAATGCTCCCCCATTCGCAGTTCAACCCCAGTATTCTTCCCATTTCCTTTTTCCTTGCTACGGTCCGTCATTCACTGTAGCATGAGCGAATTCCGATGACCGATCTTCCTGATTCACGAGTAGACGTTGCCGAGGGGCAATCCCGGCCTGGCCCTACTTGGCGCCTGGCGTGGTTGCTGTTGGGCAGCGTTTCATTCTTGGTCTTCGCCGACCGCTGGGATTGGCTCGCCGTCGTGGGCGCTCCGTGGTTTCTTGGCGGCGCCCTTCTCTTCTGGATGCCATCGGACCGTTGGACGGCGGCGGCGTGCGCAGTTGATGGCTCCCGACACGTCCGGTTCGGGCTCATAGTCTGCGCAGGATTGGGCTTAGCCCTTTCCTGGCTCTTGGGCACGGACGGTCTCGTAATGGGACTGGTGCTGGTAGGGACCGTGGCGGCAGTCCTAGTCCGGTTTGGCCCGCCAGCCAGCATTGCCGGCTTACCCTCGAGCTTGGCCCTCCTGGGTACAACACTTCTCCTGATTGGGTTTGTCGGAGAGTGGCTGGTTAGCCGGGACGCGTTCGCACGCACGTGGGGTTCACCTGCGGAACTGGCGAGCTGGGAAACCCGTTACGACGAGCTTGCCCGATTGAGCGGCACCCCGAGCGCGAACATGTTCGGCTTCCGGTCTGCATACGAACAAGTTGAGAAGCCCCGGGGAACATTTCGCGTTCTCGTGCTGGGAGATTCCTATACATGGGGTGACAAGATAGCGCACACGGACAGCACGTGGCCTGCTCAGCTCGAGAGTTTGCTCCGAGAACAGTACGGGGGACGCCGCGTCGAGGTGGTCAATGCCGCCATGCGGGGGTACACCACTTTCAATGAGGTCGAGGTGCTCAATCGGATCGGTTGGCAGTTCCAGCCGGACCTTGTTGTCTTGCAGTGGTTCAGGAACGACGCATTTCCGAGCTGGCCCGGACTTGGGAGAGCCGGTGCCGCAATACTCGGGACGCCCCACATCCTGCCCGTAAGGCTCAGGAGCGGGGCCCTCGGCAGAAGCGCACTTCTGGCCTTCCTCGAACACCAGCTAAGAGCGATCGTGCTCAGTCCCGACTACGGTTCCCTCTACGAAGACGGCGCTAGAGGATGGATTCAGATGCAGTCTTCGTTTGCTGATCTGGGGAGGGCCGCCGAGCAAGCGAGTGTGCCGGCGCTGGTGGTACTGGCACCCGCACTCCATCCCGGGCAGTGGGATGCAACCAGTCATCCTGACAGGCAAATCCACCAGAAGGTGCGGACGGCGGCGGAAGACAGTCGCCTGCATGTGCTCGACTTGACCTCGGCTTTCGCGGACGCCGGACTCCCCGGCGTTCATTGGTGGGCCACCCCTTACGATAGCCACCCAGGGGTCGAGGCTCATCGCTTGATTGCCGAGCGAGTTTTCGCTTACATCGTGGAGCACGGATTGCTCCCCCTGAACGCCGAGCAGGAAGGTAGTGTCTGAGGAGTTCAACGTGAGGATTGCGGGACTTGGCCTCTCAATCACGGATTAAGGCACTTATGGCCGGCCTTCCGGCAGCAAGTGTTGCGTACACGCAACACTTGAACGGCCGAGACGCCGGACATCGCGCGCCGATCCCCGGCAGTTAGATTGACCGTCCTCCAGAGCCTGTCGGTTTCGACGTAGCCCATCCGGGAGCATGAAATCCGGTGACCCCTGTCACGCACCGCCTAGGACTCCGCACATTAGGTTGCGGTTCAGCATGAGGTAGGCCGTGAGCTATCGCTCCGTTCTCTTTCCGGGGCCCTCACACACGGGCTGCACACGATGGGCCGCCACGAACAACCGACCCAAGGCAGGATGGTCCATAGGCTAGGAGCTCGCACCACGGTGCGACGTCAGTCTCGGTGATTTCAGGGCATGGAAGGCGGGAGGACAGTGTGATGCGTCCGTTGCAGCGCCGGAGTCGGCGTCAACACGAGTGAGGCGTCATGTTCCATCGCAGACAGATGCTGAGGGCCCTGTGTTTGGCCACACTCGCCGTGCCGGCTTGCGCGACCGGATTGGAGCCGAACGGGGATCCAAACGGTGACCCTCCAGTCGGCGGCCCCATTACGCTCGCGGTGTCCCTGGACGATCCGCATTATGTCCAGAGCGGCGACGGCCAGCCGCTGTTCCTGCTCGGGTTCGGTCACCCCCTCGATTGGTAT
Source organism: Gemmatimonadota bacterium (assembly GCA_039591275.1). Classification (GTDB taxonomy): domain Bacteria; phylum Gemmatimonadota; class Gemmatimonadetes; order Gemmatimonadales; family GWC2-71-9; genus JBDHDY01. The sequence goes on from JBDHDY010000245.1 coordinate 6,054, forward strand.
CACCCGACCAAGTACGCGGAGATGCAAAGCATCTAT
>JBDHDY010000246.1:0-5744 GCA_039591275.1 Gemmatimonadota bacterium
CGGTACGTGGGAACTGCAGGTGGAGGTATGGATCAGGCGATCTGCCTCGGCGCACAAGACAGCGCGGCGTGCCGGATCGATTTCGATCCCCTGCGGCTCACGGCGGTTCCAGTACCTGACAACTGGCAGTTCGTTGTCGCCTCTAGTCTGATCGATGCGCGCAAATCCGGTTCAGCGCAGGCAGCGTATAACCAGCGGACTCGTGAGTGTCGGGAGGCCCTCGCAACCGTCGTCGCCAACATCGACCCGGTCGTGTCGGTGGACTCCTATCGCGCGCTTCTCGCGCATATGCCTGCTGATGAGCTACATCAGCTGGGAGAAACTATTGTCGACGGAGTATTGCGGAGGCGTTTCCGTCATGTGGTGACGGAGGCGTTGCGGGTCGACCAAGCTCAGGCCGCAATGTCCGACAGCCAGCTTGCTGCCTTCGGCCGCCTGATGACCCGATGACTATGAGGTGAGCTGCCCGGAACTGGACGAGCTGACGGAACTGGCTATGGGTGCTGGGGCCAGTGGGGCGCGTTTGACCGGTGCAGGTTTCGGCGGGTGTATCGTAGCCCTCACCGACGATAATGGCGTGGATGCTGTGCTGGCCGCACTCCGTCGGTTCTACGCTGCGCGCAGAAGCACGGCTGATTTAGAAAACCAGCTCTTCGTAGCTCATCCCTCAGGCGGAGCGGTGGTCGCAGCCCTTTGAGCCGGTGAGGACGCCGCGCCTCGCTGCCTCGTCCACCTCCACATCTCTGGCCTTGCCACTCCCGCACTATTTGAAGCCGACCCGTCGCATCGTCTTGAGGAGTGTAACCGCTGCGATGCCGCACGTTCCGACACAAACCACACCGAGAGCTGTGCGGCCATAGATAAAGAAGCCAGTTCCGAACAGCGCCGCGTACACCGCCACACATCCCAAGAACCAACTCAGGAACGCTGCTGGCAGGCTCTCCTCGCCGTCCTCCGGTTTCGTGCGCACTGCCTTTCTCCATCCTCGGGCGAAAGGCTGAATCTTGTCATAGAATGTCTGCAACGTTGCTTCGTCGGCCGCGGGGGTCAAGAAGGTCACTGCCAACCAGCCGACGGTCGTGATAGCTACCCCAACGATGAGCATGACCGACGAGTGAAGGGCAGGGAATCCGAGCGCCTCGTGCCCGAATTGGAAGTACACCGCCACCACGAAGGAGATAATCATTGCGCTGACTTCACTCCAGGCGTTGATACGCCACCAGAACCACCGAAGCAGGAATATGAGACCGGTTCCCGCGCCGACTTGGAGTAAGATCTGGAACGCTTGGAGGGCGTTCTCGAGCCACAGCGAAAGGATCGAGGCCAGGATGATGAGCAACACCGTGGAGAAACGGCCTACGGCCACATAATGCCTCTCTTCGCGGTCAGCAGACATGAACCGTCGATAAACGTCATCGACGATGTACGACGCCCCCCAATTCAAGTGTGTACTGATCGTCGACATGTATGCAGCAGCCAGGGAAGCAACGACCAACCCGAGTAAGCCGTGTGGCAAGAGGACTAACATCGCAGGATACGCCAGGTCGTGCCGTACGATAGATGAATCCAATCCCGGGAAACGTGCAACGATATCTTCAAGGCTAGGATAGACGATCACGGAACAGAGCGCGACAATGATCCACGGCCACGGGCGAAGCGCATAATGGGCCACGTTGAAGAGCAGCGTCGCCAACATCGACTCGTTCTCGTTGCGCGCGGCGAGCATGCGCTGGGCAACGTAGCCACCCCCACCCGGCTCCGAGCCGGGGTACCAAGTGCTCCACCACTGTACCGCCAATGGGATGATCAAGACGGTCGAAACCGTACGCCAATCCGAGAAATCCGGCAGCAATGAGAGCTTACCTGCGAGAGCTGGGTGCGCGACCAGGCCGGCTAATCCGCCCACTTCGGGCTGCTGGAGTGCGAAGTACGCGGCCGCCACTGAGCCAACCATGGCGATCACGAACAACAACAGATCGGTGACAACCACTCCCCACAGGCCTGACGTGGCAGAATACAGGACGGTCACGGTGCCAGCGATCAATACCGTTGTGTATTTATCGACGCCAAGTAAAACACCGCTGATCTTGATGGCCGCAAGAGTCACGGAGGCCATGATCACAACATTGAAGAACACTCCGAGATAAAGTGCCCTGAAGCCTCTCAAGAACGCTGCGGGTTTCCCAGAGTAACGCAACTCATAGAAGGCAATGTCCGTGAGAGCTCCCGACCGTCTCCACAGTTTCGCGTAGAAGAAGACGGTACACATACCTGTAACGAGAAACGCCCACCAGAGCCAGTTCTGACTAACACCGCCGTTGCGCACGAGATCGGTGACCAGGTTTGGCGTGTCCGTCGAAAACGTTGTCGCCACCATGGAAGTGCCGAGCAACCACCACGGGAGTTTTCGACCGGAGAGAAAGAACTCTTCGGTTCCCTTACCGGCTCTCTTAGCAAAGGCAATCCCGACGGCAAGAGCCACTGCGCCATAGAGCAGCACGACAACCCAATCGACATGCGTTAGCTGCATCGCGTTACGATCCCGTCGTTGGCGTTATGGCCTTGAACCATTCAGAGAGATCTTCGGGATAGCGGCCCCATGCTACAAGTTCGTGGATGCGCTCCGCGACTCGATGGCGATCCATCGGGAACGTGACCCCAAACCATGGTTCCTCCGCCCGCAGCACCCGGACGCGGACCCGCCCAGCACCGATCGCGTCGTTCAACACGTTCCCTGTGAGAAACTCTCTTCCCGGATCTTCACCGCACTCCCTGAGAAAACGGATAAATCCGTCCTGAAGCAAGGGAAAGAACGCCGGTGTAAACCCCCATAGGCTCATGGACACAATCTCGCCGCCATCCAGCTCGCGGAACTCGCCGCTCTCTGCCGTTCCTGTGATACGTCCCCCGAGTTCCTCGATATTTCGTACCTCTGTCACTGCCTCGAGATACCCCTCGCCGTCGATCAGACACACACCCCGGGACACGCCCCCATGTGACGACAGGGTAGCGCGCAATCCGTAGCCGACCATAGTGAACACCGGTGGCTGCTGGACGACGATGTTCCGGAGTTGTTCGTGGAGCAGCGCGTACGCGGTGGCTCCGTAGAAGTCATCGGCGTTGCACACCGCGAATGGCTCGGCGAGCACCTTCTCCGCCATCAGGAGGGCGTGGCCGGCTCCCCAGGGCTTGTCCCGGTTGGCGGGCACGGCAAAACCGTCCGGTATCTCTTCGAGTCTCTGATGCACGAAGTCGCAAGCCACTGAACCGGCGAGTCGGTTTCTGAGATGATCGCGAAACAGCTGTTCCAGTTCAGGTCGGATGACGAAAACGAATCTAGCGAAACCGGATTGGACGGCGTCATAGATCCCGTAGTCCAGCAATGCCTCCCCGTTTGGACCGACGGCGTCTAGCTGTTTGAGCCCACGGTATCGAGTGGAGAGACCGGCTGCGAGGATCACCAGCGATAGTTTCATGTTCCTCGTTCTGAACCTCCAAGGAATCCGTCCGAACAGCACCGGGACGACCGAGAATGTAACGGAGTGAGGACGGGATCCGCGACCGCGGTGCGCTCTGTACGATCGAGATCCAAAAGGAAGGCGCCGATGTCGCAACCGGAGAGTCCATCCGGAATTGGCATCGGCGGTGGGTGGGGAGGCCCAGTATCTCTAATCAGCGCCGTCGGTTTGCCAGCACCTTGGCGCGATAGCGCAACTCTGTTTGCGAGGTCTCACGGACAACGCAGGGTTCAGCACACAACCAGCCGTAACGCTGGCGGAAGCGGGGCGCGTAGCGCTCCATCCATATCTCGACGGAGCCGCCTCGCCTCAAGAATCGCTTCATCAGCGCCGCTTGGAGGCGGTTGTACGCGGCAAACGGCGACGGGGATTTCGACAAGTAGGATCGTCCAAGCACCATGGTCATATCCCGAGGATCGCAAGGCCCACAGTGATTGCCAGAAGTGCGAAAGCTTGGATCTTTTGTTCCTGCGTCAGCATGAGTTGGTGCTCCTGACCCGGTTGTTTCAGCCTGAAGCAATACGCGTGCCGCCCCTGTGTGGCCACGTAATTGCTTGTCATATAATGTGTTAGGCCACACACCGTTTCGCCGCCCCACAGAACCAGCTGTTCGTTTTTGGGACTCTTTGGTGCCAAGAACGAACGGCGGCACCGGATTGTTTCACTATCGCTGGGGCTCGGCGGCCGCGGCCCCCGTGGGCTTGGCGCCTGGGAGGCGGGCAGGCAGCAAAGTACATCCCGCGGTGCTCACACCCTGACCCGTCGGTGCCAATCTCGGCCACCCGTGTGTACGGGGTGGACTTTGCCCATCCCAGATCTTTCATTTATAGCCGACACACATGCGTATTCCGCATTCTCATAGGCTCGTCTATTAGCGTTCTCGCTATCCGTTTTACTCTGATGCACCCGCGGAGGCACAAATGTTGAGACACTATCTTCGGAGCTACCGCTCGCTGCTGCGGTGCTCCCCGCGCCTGACTCTCGCCGTCCTGACAACTTCCGCGTGGCTTGTGACGGCGTGCGAGAGCGGTCCCCGCCAGACAGCGTTCATCGACCGGCTTGGTACGGACACAATGGCCATCGAGGTCTTCACACGGACCTCCGACAGGATCGAGGGCGACGTGCTCATTCGCTCTCCCGTTACGCGAGTCGCCCACTACGTCGGCGAACTGTCTCCCGAAGGAACTATCTCGCGATTCGAAGTCGCCTGGAAGACACCCGCTGAGAATCCGGAGGGCCCACCGGCCCAGACGTTCACCGTGACGATGGAGGGTGACAGCGCCACTGTGGAACGAATGGGTGGGGAAAACGAAGGAACGATGAAAGTCGCGACCCCGCCGGGCACCCTTCCGACCGTCGGCGTTACACCAATCAGCTACGCTATGCTGGAGCAGGCCGTTAAGCAGGCAATCGCTACCGATGTCGACAGCCTTCCCGTCACCTTCCTTGCGGCAAGTGGTCGCATGAGACCCAACGCTCTGGTGCGACACGGCACGGACACCGTATCCTTCGACTTTTTCGGCAGCCCGATGCTTGCCAGCGTGGAGGCGGACGGGCAGTTGTCAGGAAGATCGGGACTCCAAACGACGATGAAAGTCGTCGGAGAACGTGTTTCGCGAATCGACCTGGAGGCCCTCGCTTCCGAATTCGCTGCGCGCGACGCCAGAGGAGAGGGACTCGGCGTTGCATCGCCGGGGGCGACCCTCGAAAGGGCGGCGGGAGGAGCCAACTTCGAGGTTGTCTACAGTCAGCCGGCCAAACGAGGCCGCGAGATCTTCGGAGGTTTGGTTCCGTGGAATGAGGTGTGGCGCACGGGAGCCAATGCTGCTACGATCTTCACGACAAGCCGCAACCTGATGGTGGGGGACGCACGAGTCCCGGCCGGTAGCTACACACTGTGGACGACGTTCACGCCGGAGAGCGCTACGCTGATCATCAACAGCCAGACCGGACAATGGGGAACGGCGTATGATGCGACACAGGATTTCGTTCGCGTTCCGATGACGAGTGAAACCCTGACCGAGCCCGTTGAGCGCTTTACCATCAACATCGAGGAAACGGACGACGGCGCTGTCCTGCAGCTGAGCTGGGATACTTCCCGGTTCTCCGTTCCCATGAGAATCCGATAGTCAGCCAAACAGGCGACACTACATTCTTTTTTGACGAGCTGAGCTACCAACAAATGCAGACGAAGGGCACAGGGGACCAAACCGGTCCCCTGCGTTC
>JBDHDY010000247.1:0-7013 GCA_039591275.1 Gemmatimonadota bacterium
GTGTAGTGACAGTTGATGAGGAAGGTATTCTGGTGTACGCGAACTCGGCCGCACAGCGGCTGCTGGGGTTTTCCAGTGCTGAGTGGGTAGAACAACCGTTTGTCGAGTTTCTCCAAAGCCGTGCCTCCGAACTCTCAACGGCCATTCTGGAGACGCAATCGAAGGGTCGTCAGCAGGTGCGTGTCGAGGGCAACATTACAATTGATGGCCGGTCATATCCCATCGGCGTGACGACAACTTTGCATCGTGTGGAGGAGGGAGGGCAGGGGTCTGTCACGGCTATCTTCACGGACATTTCCGATCAAAAACGGCTCGAGGATTTGAATCTCCGGGCGGAGCGTCTTGCCGCGGTGGCGGAACTATCGGCATCGCTTGCACACGAGATCAAGAACCCGTTGGCGTCGGCGGTCGCGCCAATGAGGATGAGCAGGCGCTGGCGGAGCTCATCGTGCGAGAGAGTGATCGACTGAGCCGTGTCTTGAGCGAGTTTCTGGATTTCTCTCGTGTGCAGCTCCGCGTTGCACGCCCTGTCGATCTTGCTGTCGTGGCTCGCGGGGCGGTGGAACTCGTACGAGGTCATCCGGACTGTCCTCCCGACGCTGAGATTGTCGTGGTCGGGGGCCCCGTGCCCATCTGCGGTGATGAGGACCTCTTGCACCGGGTCGTCGTCAACTTGACGCTCAACGCGCTGCAGGCCTCCGGGGGCGAAGCTAGGGTGACGATAGATGTGCGGGAGGCAGGACCTGCGGACATCCCTTCCACGGTGGCGCTCGCCCCGTTTGCACTCCTAGCAGTTTCGGACGATGGCCCGGGAATCCCGGAAGAAGTTCGCGATAGGATGTTCGAGCCATTTGTCACCGGGCGGATCGGAGGAACTGGACTAGGCTTGGCTATCGTGCAGCGGGCCATAGCGGCGCATCGCGGAATCGTGCTGGTGGATTCCGAGCCAAACGTCGGTACCACGTTTCGCATTCTGCTGCCCACCAATGCGACGGAGGAGGCGGTCGCGTGAGCGGACAACGGCCACTGATACTAATCATCGATGACGAGCAGGGCATTTTGGAGAGCCTGCGCATCCTTCTGAAGAACTCTGGCTTCGAGGTCGAAACGGCTCAAGGTGGCAACCTTGGCCTAGAGAGCATCAAAAAGCATGCACCAGACATCGTACTGACCGACGTCCGCATGCCCGACGTCACAGGTACGGAGATTTTGTCGGCTGCCCGAGATCAAGACCCGGAGATGCCCGTCATCCTGATGACCGCACAGGCGTCGCTCCAGACGGCGATTCAGGCCGTTAACGAGGGGGCATTCTACTACATCCAAAAGCCGTTCGCTAACGACGAGTTGGTTGCCATCTGCCGGCGGGCGGCGGAGACGCGGCAACTGCGCTCGGAGAATAAACACCTGAGGAGTGAGATTCACCGACACGCTCGGAGAATAAACACCTGAGGAGTGAGATTCACCGACATGAACGCTCAATCTCCATCAAGCCGATTGGTCGGGCGAAGTGCTTCCTGGAGATATTGAAGCTCGCAGAGCAAGTGGCGCCCACCGAATCGACTGTCCTCATTGGGGGTGAGAGTGGCACCGGCAAAGAGGTGGTAGCCCGGTACATCCACGCGCTGTCTGACCGCAGCGAAGGGCCCATCTTTTCCATCAACTGTGGTGCGCTGCCAGAGAGTCTGCTCGAATCGGAGTTATTCGGCCACGTTAAGGGCTCCTTCACCGGCGCGGTACGGGACAAACAAGGACTCTTTGCTGCGGCGCGCGGCGGCAGCTTTTTCCAGATCGGAGAGACCACCGGCGCAACGCAGGTGAAGCTGCTGCGCGTACTCCAGGAGCGGGAAGTTCTTCCGGTCGGTGGGACCGAGCCGATTCCCGTGGACGTACGCGTTATCGCTGCGACCAACCGGGATCTCGAGGACGATATCCGGCGCGGACGATTCCGCTCTGACCTCTACTACCGGCTGAACGTCATCTCCATGCATCTGCCGCCGCTGCGAGAACGCCGGGAAGACATTCCGTTGCTTGCGGAAGCCTTTCTGCGTCGGGTGGCGGAGGAACGCAGCGAGCCCGAGAAGGTTCTCTCGCAGGAGGCGTTGGACGCCGTGATGGTGTATGACTGGCCGGGCAACGTTCGTGAACTCGAGAATGCCCTCGAGCACGCGGCCATCCTCACGCGCGGTGACGGGGTGGACGTGCGCACACTTCCTGCGCGGATAACCTCTCCCAAGGCACAGCCACTCGTTGCAGACCGTACCATCGAGAATCCGACCCTCGACGTAATCGAGAAGGCATACATCACCTGGGTGTTACAGGTGGAGGGTGGCAACAAGTCTCGAGCAGCAGAGGTGTTGGGCATCGATCCCTCCACACTCTACCGCAAGCTCGCCCGGTATGAATCCGAAGCCGACTAACTCACAGGTGGCAGTTTCGGACGAGGTGGGTGCGGCGACACTCGAACTCCTGAGTGCCGCGCCAGCGTACAACCGCTGGATGTTCGACCGCATCTCCAACTGGATCGGGTCTCACGTGCTTGAGATCGGCGCCGGAATCGGGAACATATCCCAGTTTCTCATCGATCGGGACCAGGTGATCCTCTCCGATCCCGAATCAGCGTACCGGGCTGTGCTGCAGCAGCGTTTTGGGGAAGCGCGGATTGCACAGCGACGCATGGCGGACGTAGCCGTCGACACCGAGCGCCGGAGCGGTCACGACAGACGCGCGCGTCACATCGCCGTCGTCGACATGTCTCTACCAACCGTTCCCCCCGAGCTGGTTGGCACGCAGTTTGACACCATCGTTTGCCTGAACGTTCTCGAGCACGTCGAGAACGACTTAGCATCCCTTGAGACAATGCATGCCCTACTGGAGCCGGGTGGCCGCCTAGTGCTGCTTGTGCCGGCGCTTTCGTTCTTGTATGGAACGATCGATCGAGCCTTGGGTCACTATCGACGTTACACGCCCCGCCAGCTGCGGTCTCGGTTCGATCAGGTCGGGCTGGCGTTGCGGCATCTCGAATACTTCAACCTTGCGGGCATACCAGGTTGGTGGTTCGCCGGTCGTGTACTGCGACGACGGCTGATCCCAACCGGGCTCCTGACGTTGTACGATAAGTTCGTCCCGATCTTCCGGTTGGAGCGGTTCTTGCCACTCCGCATCGGTCAATCGCTGATTGCTATCGGAGAGCGGCTGTGAAATGAACGTTCCGTCTAATTGGCACGATCTCGTCATTTCCGCCATCGTCCCCGTGTACAACGAGGTTGATACACTAGAACAAGTCATCGAGCGGCTGCATCAGGTGCCATTGAAAATCGAGATTGTTGCGGTCAACGACGGCTCCACAGATGGCAGTGATGAAATCTTGGATCGCTTGCAGGCGGCTGGGCAGATCGACCAGGTGATTCACCAGCCGCGGAATCAGGGAAAGGGGGCGGCTGTGCGGGCGGGGATCAGGGCGGCAAACGGGCACGTGATTGTGATGCAGGACGCAGACCTCGAGTACGATCCCACCGAGTTTCCCACTCTTCTCGATCCCATCCGCTCCGGGAAAGCGGACGCGGTGTTCGGATCACGGTTTCATGGCGGGCCTCGACGAGTGCTGTTCTTCTGGCATGCCGTGGGCAACAGGTTGCTCACGTTGATGTCGAACATGCTGACCGACCTCAACCTGAGCGATATGGAGACATGCTACAAAATGGTTCGGGCGGACATACTGAAGGCCATTCCGTTGTCCTCCAAGCGCTTTGGCATCGAGGTGGAGCTGACGGCTCGCCTGGCACAGGCAGGCGCCCGGATTTGGGAAGTACCGATCACTTATAGCGGTCGCACCTACGCGGAAGGGAAGAAGATCGGATGGCGAGACGGCCTGGCAGCGCTCTGGCATCTTTTCCGCTTCAATCTCGTATCCCGACGCAAGGCTCGTTAGCATCAGCTCGAGTGGCCGGCGTAGTAACGTCGAGGCACTCGGCATGACTGGGACATAGCGCATGCGATTGCCCACCCGAGTCCATGCCTTCTTCTCTAATCCGAGGAAGCTGTCCGGTCTGCTGGTGCTGGCATTGCTGGTTGGGACACTGGTCGGCGTGCACCTCTATGTGGGGACACAGGGGCGCAGCTACGCGGGTCCTTTGATGTTCTTCGATAGCCTCTTCGATCTCGGAGCGGTGCTTGTACTACTAGCGATCTCCACAGCGTTCGGACACCGTGCCCTCGAGCGTTGCGGGGTCGTCGTCGATCGACCGCTTGAGACCGTGATCTTTGCCGCAGCCGTTGGACTGGGCCTCGTTGCCACGTTGATCCTCGTCCTCGGCCTGCTCGGCGGATTGCAAACTTCGAGTCTTCTCCTGCTTCTTGCTGTAATCGCGGTGCTTGTGCGGAAGCAGCTCGGCGAGCTGCCCCCGCTCATCGCCCAAGGGGTGACATATGTGAAGAGTCACGGTGGCGGAAAGCTGCCCTTCGTAACGGGCACCGCCGTCTTTTGCGCCGTGGCCATCTTCATGATCATCTTCGCGATGGCGCCGGCTGTGGATTGGGACACTCTGATGTACCACCTGGAGGTCCCCAGTCGGTTCCTGGACCGCGGCCGCATTTATTTGCCTGAAGACAATCTGCACACCGCGTTCATCGGTCTCTCCCACATGCTGTACCTGCCTCTCCTTGCGATTGGGAGTGCGTCGGGTCCGGCCCTGCTGAACGTACTCCTGGCGCTCATGCTGGGCGTTGGGGTGTTCTCATTTTGCTCCAGGTTCTTGCCGGGACCTACGGGCAGCCTGACCCTGACGGTACTCTGGGGGATGACCACGATCCTGCTCGTGGCAATCACCCCACGGCTCGATGTCACGGTTGCTCTGTATCTCTTCCTTGCTCACTACGCGTTGTTAGCGGCGCTATCATCGTCGGATCGGTCGCACCTCTATCTCGCGGCGGCACTCCTTGGGTTCGCCCTAGGGGTGAAGTACCACGCTGCACCATATATCATCGGCCTTGTACCGTTGATCATTTGGGCAGTCGCTGCTCAGACTCGAAGAAACCTGTGGATGGGGAGTCGGTCACTCCTCACATTCGGCTTGGTGGCGTTTGCGGCGGCGCTCCCGTGGCTTGCTAAGAACCTGCTGCTTTTCGGTGCGCCGCTCCACCCGTTCTTCGCACCGGTTGCACTGGAGCCGTGGCTAGTACCCTTGTTTGGCAGCCAGATCGTACCGCCATCCGTAAACCCACAGATCTTCGACGTCCTCGCTCAGGCTCGGTCTCCGTTCAATCTCGCGGATGCGTTCTTCGCGCCGCACCGATTGACCATCGAGCCCGAAGGGGTCTTCTACCGAGCCAACCCGGCTCTCTTGCTTCTTCCGGGTTGGATCTTCTTCATCAGGAATAGGGTTCTCAACTGGCTCGTGATTCCGGCGGTGGGGTACCTGTTTGTTTTGCTGGTGCCCTTTCCGGAAACGAACCTTCGGTATCTCATCCCAGCCGTTGCACCGCTCACAATCGTCGTGGTGTTCATCGCCGTCAAATCGGCTGAGCGCGTTTTCTCAACGTCTGCGGCGCACCTCTTGCTCGTCTTGCTCGCCGCGCTCACGTTGCTGCCGTCGGGAAGGGTCATGTACGCATGGCTTACGGGAACGAAAGCGTTGGGACACGTCGTGGGGGTGACCTCTGCGGATGAGTACATGGCCGACCGTCTCGCCCTTCGGGTCTACCACCCGGTAGTCCGCCACCTCAACAGTCAACTTCCGGCGGACAGCCGCATCCTCATGCTATTCGAGGCGCGAGCTTTCTATGTGGAGCGATCCGTAATTCAGGACATCAGACTGAGCAACTGGCCATTGCTCGCTCAGGTAATAGAAGGTGATGCCTGCCTGCCGGACACCGGGATTACTCACGTGCTGCTGGGTGCTGGGGCCATGGGATACTACCTGCATCGAGGTGCGGACCCGGAGCTCGTTGGGTTGGATGCGTTCGCGACGTTCAGGCAGCGTTGCTTGACGCATTTGTACGAGACGCCGGGGTTCATTCTCTTCGAGGTGAATTGAGGTGTCTGCATCCACGGCACAAAGAACGGATTGCGTGTGGCCGTGCGTTCCCGGAGTGACGTCGCTGCTCCCCTCCGCAGATCAGCTCCGCAGTCTCCACGTGTCCCCGCGGTGTGCAAGCAAACTTCGCGCATGCAAATGAAAGGTTCCGTGGAGCAGCGCCTGGCGCGCTGGCTGTGGGTCGGTATCGGTGCGGCGCTCGTAGTCCTACCGGCGTTGCCCATTGCACGCTGGGTGGGCGCGAGCGATCAAGGCCCCGTATGGACCCTGAACATCAGCGCTTGGGGAATCGGTGTCCTCATCGTCGCGTTTGCCGGCGCTCTGGCCGGGCGTCTGGCTAGCAAAGTTGCGCTGGCCCCCCGCTGGAAACTACGACTGCCGCCCGTGCCGGCTGTTGGCGGCCTTGCCGTGGCCCTCACCGCTGCGGCCCTTTACGCGATGGTCGTTTTGTTTGCCGGCAACCCTCACCTCGTTGACGAGATTGCCCAGCTGTTTCACGCCAGAGCGTTTGCGGCCGGCCGGCTAGCCGCACCGGTTCCGCAGCCAGCTGAAGCGTTCCTGATGCTCAACACCGGGATCGTCAACGGCGCCTGGACATCCATCTATCCTCCAGGGCACACGGTGCTTCTTGCGCTCGGTTTGTTGTCCGGCGCCGAATGGCTGGTGAATCCACTGTTGGGTGGGATCGGCACCGTGTTGATCTACGCGGTTGCACGCGGGCTCTACGGACCCAGGACAGGTATAGTCGCTGCCTTCCTGTGGGCTGCCTCTGCATGGGTCATCTTCTTGTCAGCGTCTTACGTGAGTCACGTATCAGCAACGGTTCTTGCACTCGCCGCCTGGGCCGCCGTGTTCAGGCCGAAGCGTCCGGCAACGTGGCACTTCGTGTTGGCAGGCTTGGCCCTCGCGGCTGCCGCTTCGGTGCGGCCGTTGGACGGTGCTGCCGCCGCGGTTCCGCTGCTAGTATGGACGATGCTCCGG
>JBDHDY010000248.1:0-6761 GCA_039591275.1 Gemmatimonadota bacterium
CAGTCTGGTACGACCTCGCAACAAAATGATGACGGCAGACGCGCAAGCGGACGAGAGATTTGCCTTGAAGCACGACGCAGATCTCAACAGAGAGGTCCTATGGCAGACTTTCGGCGGTACCGTGTCTGGCAGCTGGCACATGAGCTAACCCTACTCGTCTATAGAGTCACAAAACCTTTTCCCACAGAAGAGCGGTACGGCATCACGGCACAACTGCGCCGCTCAGCGGTCTCGATTCCTTCCAATATCGCGGAGGGGTTCGGAAGATCGGGAGATCGAGATCGCGCTCGTTTCTTGGACATATGCGTAGGGTCCGCTAACGAACTCGAGTACCAGCTATTGCTCAGCAAAGACCTGGGCTATCTCGGTGTGGCAACACACGACGATACACGAACAAAACTTGTTGAGCTCAGAAAGTCTCTTTCCTCTCTGTTGGTCAAATTGCGAACTTAGATCAGCGGGTGCCGGACGCTGGCAGCTGGTAGCCGGTCGCAGGCAGCCGGCAGCTGGCAGCCGGGGTGGGGTGCGGCGGCGGGGCCTAACTCCACCTAAAGATCTTCAACGAAACTCCAAAACACCCAACAGCCCACACGGTCATTATCAGCAACATGCTCGCTGTGGCCGCCAAAGGGGCACCGTCCAGCATCACGGCGCGCAGCGCATCGTTCAAGGCGGTCAAGGGAAGAATCTGGATGAGCGGCTGTACGCTCTCCGGAAAATGCGACCAGGAAAAGAAAACGCCGGACATAATCCACATCGGGACCATCACGAGGTTCATCAGCCCCGAAACACCTTCAATTGTACGCTCTCCGGAAAATGCGACCAGGAAAAGAAAACGCCGGACATAATCCACATCGGGACCATCACGAGGTTCATCAGCCCCGAAACACCTTCAATAGTCTCTGGTCGGCTTGCCACGAGGATTCCGAGTCCCGAGAAGCTCATCGCACCCACTACCACGACAACCGTGATCGCAAAGATGGAACCCTCGACGGGGACGCCGAACACGAAATGTCCGAAGAGCATGACGGCCGTCACTTCAAACGCCAAGAAGACGAGCCGCGCAAGCATGTGGGCGAGGAGAAAGTGGCTACGGCGCATGGGGGAGGCGAGAAAACGCTTGAGGAGCTTCCGACTTCTCGTTCTAACGATGGCGAATCCCACACCCCACAACCCCGTACCCATGATGTTCATCCCGATCAGGCCGGGAATAAGGAAGTCAATGTATCTGGCTCCGGGTTCGGTGACGCGCAATTCCCTTATTTCCCTTACATCTTCACGTCCGGAAGCGCGCTGCAAAACGTCGGAGGTGAGCAGACGCGCGAGGTGGCTCTCCTCCCGCGTCGAGTCGTAGCGGAATGCCACCGGCGCCCCCGGCACGACCACGAGTGGAACGCGGCCAGTGCGCAGGGCATTCTGCGCCTCATCTGGAGCCAACACGCGAACTTCCAATCCCTCGTCCTCATCGAGCACGCTAGCAAGCTCCGCGGCCCCTTGACCGCCTTCGACCGCTATGCGGATCGCCTGCGGCGCGCGGCTCTGAAAGGCAATCCCAAGGGCAAGCGCCAGGAGAATGGGAAATGCAAACACCCAGAAGATCGCCTCCGGCTCACGCATGAATTCACGCACGCGCCAGCGCGTAAGTTCGAAGAGCGGGGGCAATAGTGACACGACCTTGTTACTCATCCCTCAGGTGCCTTCCGGTGAGGGAGATGAACACATCCTCCAGGGTGGCGTGGTGCGTGACTAGCTCACTCAGCTCGGCCCCACGTTCGTGCAGCAGCCCCATCAACGCGGGAACGGTTTCGTGAACTTGTGTCACCGTGAGTCTGGAACGACCGTTCTCGTAATGAACGTGTTCCACACCCGGCAGTGCCAGAAGCACCTCCTCCTCCACGTTACCGCCGTCCGACAAGGCAAACTGCACCACGTGTTCCGCCCCCAGCGACGCGATCAGTTCCGCGGGAGAACCTAACGCGATGATGCGGCCATGGTCGACCACGGCTACGCGGTCACAGAGTCGTTGGGCTTCGTCCATGTAATGCGTGGTAAGAATGACGGTGCCGCCTCGGGCCCGGAAATCGGCGATGATGCCCCACAGCTGGTGCCGCGATTGGGGGTCGAGTCCCGCCGTCGGCTCGTCGAGGAAGAGCACGTCCGGGTAGTTCACCAGCGCGCAGGCAACCGCCAGGCGCTGGCGCTGCCCCCCGGAGAGCTTCTTCACCCAGACGTCACGCTTCTCTTGAAGCTGAACCATCTCCAAAACCTCATCCACAGCGTGACCCTGGACGTAGAAGCTTCGGAACAGGGTGATCGTCTCCCGAACGGTGAGCTTCTCCGCAAGCACGGTTTCCTGAAGCTGTGTCCCCAGCCGCTGACGCAATGCCTGGGCGTTTCTCCCCCATCTGAGGCCGAGGATCTCCACTTCGCCCGCGTTTGGCTTCAAGAGCCCCTGCAGAATCTCTACGGTGGTGGTCTTGCCGGCCCCGTTAGGCCCCAAGAGACCGAAGCACTCCCCTTCGGCGATCTCGAGATCCAGTCCGTCCACCGCCACCACGTCCTCGTACCGTTTGACGAGCCCGCGGCAGACCACTGCCAATTTCGTCATGCTTGAGAATCAATGACCGTCACTGCGCTGAGGCAAGCGGGTTGTGGTTCGATGTCTTATGTCCCCACTGGCGGTCGGACGGCTCTCCAATCACCTTGCGACACCATGCGCATTCCCGTTGCTGTCGCGGTTTTGCTTGCCGCAAGCGTACTCCTGGCTTGGGACGTCGAGCCGGTGCCGACCTGGTTCTACGTGTGCGTCTGGTACCCCATCCTGGTCATCCTCGACACCGTGGCCTCCCGGCTCGAAGGACGTCCCCCGCTGCTCAACGCTCCGAGTCAGATCCTTTCGCTCTTTGGCTGGTCGGCGATAATCTGGCTGGCGTACGAAGCAGTGAACCTGCGCATCGAAAATTGGTACTACGTGTTCCTGCCGCGGGTGCGGCTGGAGCGCTGGACCGGAATCCTGGTCTCCTTCGCGACGGTGGTGCCGGCACTGGTATTTGCCGAACGGATACTTCGGGGTTTGGGAGTGGGGCGCCGATGGAGATCACAGGCGGCATCGGCAGGACGTTATGATCTGCGCGGATCCGTCGCCCTGGGTGTCGCGCTTCTGGCGCTGCCGCTGCTCTGGCCCCACCTTTTCTCGCCGCTCATCTGGGGTGCCGGCCTCCTGCTGGCAGAGCCATTTCTGTATCGAAGACTCAAGGAGTTCTCCCTGTTCGCAGATGTCTACCGCGGCGACTGGGGTAGAATCGGCCGCGTGCTCTTGGGGGGCCTGGCCATCGGCGGCTTGTGGGAGGGGTTGAACTATGGGGCCAGGGGTAAGTGGATCTACACCGTTCCATTTCTCGAGGATATCAAGCTCTTCGAGATGCCCCCCTTCGGCTTCGTCGGATTCCCGATCTTTGCTCTCTCGGCTTGGTCGCTATATCACACCTTGTGTGCGCTCGGCGTCGCTCACACAACCACTCGACCACGCCCGCTAAGGCGCGGGAGAGCGGCGGTCGCCATCGTGGCCGCCGTCGGTTTCGCCACCGTCGTGCTAATCGGAATGGAGGCACGTACTGTCAGCTCAACCACCCCGCGAATTGAAGACCTGCCAGCCAGTCCGATTCACATCGAAGCCCTCGCGCAGTCCGGCATCCGCAGTCCATTCGACCTTGCGAGCCGTGAGCCCGCGCGATTGACTCAGCAGGTCGGCCTCCCCGCCGACATCGTCGCTGGACTCGTGGAGATTGCTCGACTTGTGACACTGCGGGGCATCGGAACGGCACATGCGGGCAGACTCCGATACTTGGGCATCGCTACAGTATGTGACCTTGCCGCAAGACCGGCGAACGAAGTGTGGGCGGACCTGCACGCCCTCTTCCGCGGACTCGGAGCAAGGCCCACCGCAGCCGAAGTGCGGGTGTGGAACCGCGCTTCCATCCGTGCGTGTGAGACATGAACATGACAGCCTGGATTTCCTCGGTCGGCAAGATTCTGATCATCGTGGTGGTCGCCTACGCGGTCATCGTCTTCCTCGCCTGGAGGTTTCAAGAAAAGCTCGCTTTTCCCGGAGCGCGCAGGACGCTACCCTCCCCTGCGACAGCCGGGCTTTCCGAGGGACAAAGCGTCACAGTGGTGACCACCGACCAAATTGAGCTTCATGGCTGGTATTTGCCGCCCGACCCTGAACCGGCCACAGGCGATAAGGCACCCGGATTATTGTGGTTCTACGGAAACATGGAGACTGTAGGCGCTCTGGGTCCGATCATCCGCGACTTGCGGCCGCCTGGAACTGGATTGCTCATTCTCGATTACCGGGGCTACGGCCAGAGTGAAGGAACTCCAACCGAAGAGGGTTTGTATCGCGACGCCGAGGCTGCTTGGTCTTATCTGACCGGGAGGGAGGAGATCGATAGCTCGAGCATCGCGGTGTACGGCCGCTCTTTGGGAAGTGCGGTAGCCCTGCATCTAGCCGCGCGTCGTCCGGTCCGGTCGGTAGTGCTAGACTCCCCATTCTCGAACGCCCGTGAGATGGCAGCGCACCATTACCGCTTTTTGCCCCAGTTCGTGTTGCGGCTTTCACTGGATAATCTCGCTAACGCGGAACGGCTGGAGGCACCGTTGCTAATCTTCCACGGGTCTGCGGATCGCATCGTGCCCTTTGCCATGGGTCAGGCGGTGGCCGCCGCAGGGCGGGCGAGGGAATTCATTATGCTCGAAGGGGCTGGCCACAATGATACATACTACGTCGGTGGCTCGGCCTATCGCGCGGCGATGCACAACTTCCTGACTACTACTCTTTTGGAGGGGAATCGCGAATGAAGTCGATGGTATTAGCGGTGTTCGCTATGGCAGCGCCGCTCACGGCGCTCGCCCAGGAGGCGATCTACCCGTCGAAGTTCTCACCGGAACTCCCGGGCAATCCGGCGGTGCAGGACGCTCTGCGATACATCGACGAGCGGTTCGAACAGCAAGTGCAGGAATGGATCCGCATCACCGAGATTCCCGCCAAGTCCCAACAAGAAGGGCGCCGGGCGGAGTACGTGCAAGGGCAGCTCGAAAAGCTCGGCCTCGAGGTCTCCGTAGACTCCATTGGGAACGTCGTCGCCCGCCGACCCGGCACCGGAAGTGGTCCGACCGTCGTGTTCGCCGCCCACATGGACACCGTGCATCCCATGGACACGGACGTGAGTGTTACCCGAAGAGATGGTCGGCTTCACGCGCCGGGCATCTTCGACAACTCCGCATCCGTAACGAACATGGTGCAGGCGGCCCGCGCCCTCAGCGGTGCGGGGTTGCAGACGAAGGGTGATGTCATCTTCATCGGCACCGTGCAGGAGGAGTTGGGACTGTACGGCATGAAGTACTGGCTGGACCAGAATCCCGGTGTCGCCGACATGCTCGTGGCGCTCGACGGCGGATTGGGTTCCGTCAACTACGGGGCTCTGGGGATTTATTGGTCGCGCATGCACTTCAATGGCGAGGGTGCTCACACGCTGGCGTCACGGGGACGGCCACATCCGGCGCGGGCAGCCGCCCAGTGCATCCTCGATATCTACACGATTCCGTTGCCGGACCCACAGACGGACGTCTCCGGCGTCTACAACGTGGGTGTGATCAGCGGAGGAAAGGTCGTCAACGCCATTCCCCAAGAAGTAACATTTACCGTCGATCTCAGAACGGTGGACCCAGAACTTCTCGCCAACTTGGACTCCGCCATCATCGACAAGTGTGACACCGCCGCACGTGCCGAGGGCGTAGAGTTTCACCGAGAGTGG
Organism: Gemmatimonadota bacterium; assembly: GCA_039591275.1. GTDB lineage: Bacteria > Gemmatimonadota > Gemmatimonadetes > Gemmatimonadales > GWC2-71-9 > JBDHDY01. The sequence continues at coordinate 5,817 of JBDHDY010000248.1, forward strand.
ATCAGCCGGGAAGAAGCGGGCGGGCGGCCGGAGCAGCTTGCAGACCGCCGCTCTCATCCCTTGGTGCAAACTGCGATCGATGTCTTGGACCACCTCGGATTTGACTTCGGCAACCGACCGAAGGCCACGCCAACGGGCTCCACCGATGCCAACGCCGGCGTGGTCCGCGGAATTCCTTCCGTATCAGTTGGGCGCGCCCGTGGGGGCAACCAACACACGTTGAGCGAGTGGGCCGATATCGAAACCGCTCGCATCGGGACGAAACAAATTGTGTTGCTGGTGGCGGCGGCGGTGCCGTAGAGGGAGAAGGGAGAAGGGAGAAGGCTTTGGCGACATGATCTGGTGATGTGACGTCGCGGATGCACTGCCGCAGGGTACGACCGCCCGACAAAATCTAGCCCAAGGTCGCGTTGGAATGGTTATTCGCCAGGGTCGATTTGTTGCATCTTCCCGCCATGGACAACCACCGCTCACTCGTCGCCTGGCAACTTTCGCACAAGCTTTGCGTGCAGGTTCTCAGAACGACTGATTCGTTCTACCATCCCCGTGCCCGGCAGCTGTTTGATCAGTTGAAGCGCGCATCAATTTCGGTGGTGGCCAATATCGTGGAGGGATATGCTCTCGGTACGACGCCCCAATTCCGTCGTCATCTGATGATCGCAATGGGTTCGGCGGCAGAAGTGGAGTGTCTGTTGGATCTGGCAAAGGAAGTCGAATATCTACCGGTGGAAACGTGTAGCGAACTACTGCAGGCCGTTGCGGAGACAATGCGCGTAACCTTCGGCTTGATGCGCACGATTCAAGGCGCCAGGAGGTAGCGTTGAACACGACACCGCGGCTCCGGTGAAAGCCTTCTCCCTTCTCCCTTCTCCCTTGTTACTATTCCCCTCTCACTTCTCACTTCTTACTTCTCACCTCAAGTCCCCGCCGGCTCCTCCATAGGCT
>JBDHDY010000249.1:0-5317 GCA_039591275.1 Gemmatimonadota bacterium
TTTGGCGTCGTTGAACCACTTGACCTTTCCGTTGGTACGCATTGCCGTACTCCCATCAGTTGTGTTGTTGTGTCGTCGGAGTCCGGAATGACCGTACCTACCGACTACGCTGCACTCGCGGACACGCCCCCGCGTCGGGCTCGCTGTCATGGAATTCGGCTCGGTCGCCGCCATCCGTGGCAGCTAACGTATTAGGATGCCAGAGGGCTGAGTCAGACCCCCGTCAGCTGTTGTTGCCCTTACCCCCAACGGGGGTGCTATGGTCGCAGTGGGTGGTGAGCAAAATGCCTGCTCGGGCCAGAGCGAAAAATCGCGGCTCCGTTTCAACAGACGGAAGCAACGACCACGACGGCGTCGGTACCTGGGGGTAACTCTGATTCATGATCGATTTCATGTCGCCAGGGCCACGGCCCGGCAAAGCGGTAGAGAAGCTAGTAGTAGGCAGTCAACGCGTCAAGCACGGCAAGCCCCTCCTGATACCGTCTGACTGAGGGTGGGAAACGGCGTGTTGCCGTGCTACGAAGGTCGTCGAGGTGGCGCTCCCGATGCTTGAATCTGGTCGCACGTCCACAGAAGGTGGGGCCAAGGGTCAAGGGGCTCATCATGAGCGAATGATCGCAGCAGCTCGCTCACGCTGGTGACCCGTCCGTAGGCCGATCGGCGGGTGGCTTTGCGCGAATGGTCGATTACCTGTCCGCGGTAGCCTGCGGCTATGAGGTGTTCGGTGATCTCTGCAACTTGATACCCATGCTGTGCCAGGGCGGTCGGGTGAAGCTCGAGCAAAAGCCGCAAGATCCGACGAGCCGAAAGGGACTGCTGAAGGCCTGCCAATGCTGATCCCTCCGCGCCCTCGATGTCCATCTTGAGCAGGTGAACCGTTTGGAGGCCCTGATCTTCGAAGACGGTGTCGAGCGTTTTAGCTTCGACCTCGATCTGAGCGTCTCTAGTCACTCCTTCGGTTGCAACATGCGAAAGGCCAAAGTTGCCGCCGCCTTGTTCGCACAGTTGAAACCTGAGCGAACCATCTCGTGCTGCCGCGGCGTACGGCAGAGCCATGACGTTTTCGCAGTTGTTCCACGCGATGTTGGCTGTCAGTTTGGTGAACATTCTCGGGTCGGGTTCGAGAGCGATGACGCCTCCCTGCGGACCGACCAACTTGGCGGCTAGTAGGGTGAAATACCCCCAGTTGGCCCCGACGTCCACGAAGGTCATCCCGGGTCGGAGGAGGGCCCGCATGATGAGAGTTTCCTGCGGCTCGTACTGGCCGGTGAAGCAGACATCGCGGGAGAGTGAGTCCCGGAGGTCACACTCGAAGGCGAATGAGTTGCAAGAACTGGGAGTGTACCTCAGGAAAGGAGGAGGTGGCCTGCGGCACAAGTGACGGATTAGGCGGTATCGGCCGGCGGGCAAATGACGGACTAACCTCGCGGCCCACTGCACCCAACGCGGTGCCCCGGGAGGTTTCGTCCTCATTGCGGGTCGAAGTCGACATTCATGGTGACAATGTGTAAAGCGTCACTGGGACGGTCAACTTTCCATGGGTGCTTGGCGTCCGTACCTGTGAAGCCCTCCCATTTCAGTATCGACCCGGTATACTCCTCTGTCCGGAAACCACTCAAACGTTCTGCCAGGGGAACCTCGGAAATGCCTCGTCTACGGGTGCGGGCGTTGCGCGGTGGAGTCGAGGAGTCTGTTCATGAGATTGACGCTGTCGTCGTGGACACACGGGATCACGCGGTCGTCACCATTGGTGATGCAGCCAAAACCACGCCTCTACGCTCCGCTGCCAAACCCTTCCAAGCGCTTCCTCTCGTCGAGGACGGTGCCGTCGAGCGGTTCGACATCACCACGAGCGAGGTTGCCCTCGCCTGCGCGTCGCACAATTCAGAGGTTCGCCAAGTAGACATTGTCCGTGGCCTTCTCACCCGACTGGGGTTTGAGGAGCGCGACCTCGCGTGTGGCCCACATCCGCCGCTTGCCCGAGATCCGGCCTTCACGTCGGACGACGGCTCGGGAGATGTAGAACTCGCTCCTCCTTCGCCCGTTGCCAGCAACTGCTCCGGCAAGCACACGGGCATGCTAGCGCTCGCGAAACATCATGGCTGGGACACAGCGGGCTATCATCTGCGCGATCACCCAGTGCAACAACGCTGCCGGCGGGCTGTGGCCATGCGCTGTGGAGTGCCAGAAGCGGATATCGGCCAGGTGGTCGACGGGTGTGGTGTGGTGTGCTGGGTGTTGCCGCTTCGCTCGATGGCTAGTGGTTACGCGGGCTTGGCCGCCGACGATGCGGCGCGGCAAGTCGTGAATGCGATGGTATCGCATCCAGATCTCGTTGCTGGAAGAGGACGATTGTGCACCGCACTTATGCAGGCTTTCCCGGGCCAGGTCCTGGCCAAGGTTGGGGCGGCTGGCGTGTACGGCGCCGCGCTGCCACAACATGGCTTTGGTGTGGCGCTAAAGGTGACTGATGGAGATGCACGGGCGGCGGGGGTGGCGCTTTTGGCGATTCTGGATCAACGGGATCTACTTCCGGGGGTTCGGGACAAGCTGCCGAGTTACGCAGAACCCGTGGTCATTAACACGCGGGGCGAGCCGGTCGGCAAATACGAGGCGTTTGGAGGTATCTCGTTCATCTGATACGTCCTGCGATAGATTGGTCATGCTGTTTGGCGAATCCACCCTACATTCTCCTAACTGAAGATTGAGGCACCCTTGACGTTCATCGACCACGCCGTGATTAACGTGACGTCCGGCCATGGCGGGTCCGGTGCTGTCTCTTTCCGGCGCGAGAAGTACGTGCCGAAAGGTGGGCCCGACGGTGGGGACGGGGGGCGCGGGGGCAGTGTCATCGTGCGTGCAGATCCGGATCTGACGACGTTGCTCGACTACAGTTACCGAACACAGTGGAAGGCGAAGCGTGGAGCGCACGGTGAGGGTGCAAATCGGACGGGCAAATCCGGAGTGGATCTCTACCTTCCGGTTCCCCCCGGAACGGTCATCACGGATGCGGATTCGGGAACGACACTTGGTGAAGTGGTGAAGCCTGGCGATGAGTTGCTGGTGGCCCAGGGCGGCCGGGGGGGGCGGGGAAATGCAAGTTTCGCCACACCCACTCGTCGTGCGCCGAGAGATTGGGAGCCCGGTAAGGAAGGAGAGAAGCGTCAGATCGAACTAACGTTGAAGCTCATCGCCGACGTTGGCCTGCTCGGTGAGCCCAATGCGGGCAAGAGCACGTTGCTCTCGGTTATATCAGCCGCCCGTCCCAAGATCGCCGACTATCCCTTCACGACACTTACCCCCCAACTCGGCGTCGTGAGGCTCTCGAATGCCCGCACGATGGTCGCCGCTGACATACCAGGCATTCTCGAAGGTGCGCATGAGGGAAAGGGCCTTGGCGACCGCTTTCTCCAGCACGTCGAGCGCACTCATGTGCTCGCGTACCTCGTACCGGTCAACAGTGCCGATCCTCAGAAGAGCTACGAGCTGCTCCGCGAGGAGGCTCACCAATTCAGCCCGGAGTTGGCGAAGAAAGACCACGTGGTGGTTCTGACCAAGATTGACCTGTGGCCTGAAGGGGAACCTATGCCGACCGTCGACGCCCCAGCCGCGTCGGGCGTCATTGGCGTATCGGCCGTGGCCCACCGAGGGCTCGATGCTCTGGGGGAGCTGTTGTGGCCGATGGTGCGCGGCGTTCGGGGCGAACCGGCGCGCGGTGTACAACCCCTTCCTTAGTCTATGATCGATCGGTCCTATGTAACGCTCGCCTTGGTTCCAGGCATCGGCAGGGTGCGGCTGGATGTACTGCTGAAGACGTTTGGCTCGGCGGAGACAGTGTTGAAAGCCACCCTGGAAGATCTGCGGGCAGTGCCTGGGATCTCCCGAGCCGCTGCCACTGCCATCCGCGAAGCTCCCTCGGAAATGGGCGAACGCCTTGTCACACACATGGACGAGCTGGGCGGGGTGGTTCTCACGCCGTCGGACAAACGTTTCCCAGACACGCTCCGGGACATTCCCGATGCACCGATTCTGCTTTTCGCGCTTGGCAGGCTGGAACTGCTGCAGGCACCTTCTGTGGCCATCGTCGGGAGTCGCAGCCACACGAGGTACGGTGCCGAAGTCTGTCGGCATTTCGCCGGCGGACTCACCCGCGCCGGACTGGTTGTAGTAAGCGGCATGGCACGAGGTCTTGATGCCGTGGCCCACACAGCGGCCTTGGACGCAGGGCGCGCCGGCGAGGGAGCAACGGTTGGTGTTTTGGGGAACGGGTTAGGTGTTGTGTATCCCGCTGCCAACCGTGCGCTCTATGATCGGGTGGCAGCCGCCGGATGCCTGCTCACCGAGTTTCCTCCCGGGGAGCGTCCTCAGGTAGGCAACTTCCCCCGGCGAAACCGGCTGATCGCTGGGCTCTGCAGAGCCACCGTCGTTGTCGAGGCCCGGGACGGCTCGGGAGCGCTCATCACGGCCGAATGTGCCCTGACGCAGGGGCGAGAAGTGATGGCGATCCCTGGGCCCATCACCAGTCCAGTTTCCAATGGCACCAATCGGCTGTTGCAGCTCGGTGCAAAGCCGGTCCTGGGACTCCGTGATGTTTTGGAGGAATATGGTATCAGTGAAATCGCGCCGTCGGTATCAATGCCCAGCGACCTCAGTGACGAAGAACGGCGAGTCATGGATCTTCTTGGGGAGGGCTTGGGTCACGTGGACGAGCTAGCCCGACGGTTGGGTGCCAACAACGCAGCCAGTGTGCTGGCGGTTTTGACCTCCCTGGAAATCCGAGGGCTAGTTACGCAGGAGCCTGGCAAGATCTTTCGCCGATCGACGGTTTACGCGGATCTCAGCTGACGGGACGCCGGGCGTCTTAGTCCCCAGATGCCATAGGTGACCCGAGCTCGTTTGGATTAACAGTTTTGGCGAACCCCAGCCTGTTCGCATCGTGCTCCGGCACCACCACCTTCCCCACCACTTTACCACGTCGCCCCGACGGGGTCACCGTCGATGGCCGACTGGTTCAGCGGATGCTAACGCCCGGTGCTGACCTCTACTTCCACCAGGTTCTCTGAGCGCATCTCGGCGCTCTCCGACGGTCCTCCTATGAAGTCGGTCCCGTCGTCCGACACAACGCCTGTAGCGCTAGCAGCACAACGGACAACCTGGTAAGACTGGACGTCGACATCCTCTCCTGGAGTCCCGAAGGCGTGGTGGCTCACCTCGCGCTCAACCTCGCCCGTGCATACCCACGTTACATCGATCAAGACGTCGAACGAGGAAGTTGGAAAGGATATATCGTGAACATTGACCGTCGCGTTCAGGGTAG
>JBDHDY010000250.1:0-5309 GCA_039591275.1 Gemmatimonadota bacterium
ACTCTGCGGGCCGAACCCGAAACTGAAACCCTTTGTGGCGAAGAACACCCGCCGCCCCTCCGCCGAGACCCGGATGTTTCCCAGATTGGTGCCGGAATGATGGACGGCTCGAGCTTCTTCGCCGGAGGCCCAGACAACGAGGGTGCCCTCGTTCGCCCAGGCGGACACGCTGCCGTCCGTAGACCAGGCAATGTTTCCCGAGGGGATTTGCCACGTGTCGCTATCCGGGACCACGTGGGCCTCTCTGCCATCGCGGGACGCGGCGTACCACGGATCGGTTGACGTGTGCTGTCCGGGAGCCGGATCCTGCCTCCACCGGAAGTAGATCCACCGGCTATCGGGTGACCAAGTAACCTGGCGCGGTGAGAGACCGATCCAGCGCTGGTCTTCCGCCAGGTGATCAACGGTGAGCTTGAAAGTGGGATCTACATCGTCGAAAGTGAGATCCGACTGGCTCAGCACCTGGCCCTCGAGCGCCACCGGTGCTGCGAGGGTTAATGCCACAACGGGTACGAAACAGACGGCCCTGCGCATGATAGAACCTCCGGTGCTTCTAAAGACGAGTCTGTATCTGCCGCGTGCGGGGAAAGGTGCCGATTGGGACTGTGGCGCACCAGCCGCCGAATCCGCGAGCGGAAGCGCAGGTGCTTCCCCTGCGCAGCGGGAAGTTAGAGGAGGTCTTTTAGACCGTTTAGGTGTCGACACATACAAAAAAATCGGGGAGCCATCCGCTCCCCGATCATTGCACGCTTCAACTCGGCGCTCAGAGCCGGGCCATGTGCCTGTCTGCGTTAGGTCGCATCCAAGGCGTCTTTCTCGGCTGCCACCCGCATCTCACTCCACGGCGCGCGGTGATTGCGATTGTAGCGGTGCACCGCGTCTCGGGCCGCCAGCGTTCCGGCGATCACCTGGCGTCGGAAGTCAGCCGGTAGCTCTTCGATCCCAACGGCGATCGTAGTAGACGCCTGGAAGTCGTTGAGGAAGCACCTGCGCCCAGACGACGTTCCGTCTCGGCGAGCGAGCACTCGATTGTGCTCCACGTGGATGTCTAGCCGTACGGTGTTGCGCCAGCGGAAGAGCCGCGCCACCACTTCACCTCGCCCGATCCCATCAGGAAACCGCAACGGAGCCAACACCCGGACCTCGGACTCGTGTCCTTCGATCATCACGATGCCAGAATTGGAGATCCGCTCAAGCAGGTCCTCGACGGCCGGCAGGAGTCGGCCGATCGTCTGATCGAGCTCCCGGGACAGTACCGCGCTGTTGATATCGATGGATCCACTCATTTTCGTCCCCCCTTCTGGATGGGCCCGCTCGGGCCCCTCGTTTTCCCTTCTCCCTTGTTTTGCTACCACTTCTAAACGCAGCAAGCGTGCCAGCCCGTCGCAAGATGGAACTTTCGGCTATCTCGTTGTCTAAAAAGCGCTTACGAAGTGTCCCACTTTTTGACACCGCTTCTCGGGCTGTGCCAAATTGTCGCAAAACTGCGAAATGTCATGACGCTTGTGGGGACAGGACCGGTGCGGATGCCGGGGTGCGGGGCGTGCTTCGGGAGAGTGCCTGCCCTGTAGGGGCTGTTCGAGACGCCGTGCCTTGCACGGCCCCTCAGGAGCAGCCGGGCTCGGCACTCCGTGCCCGTCTTGAAAGACGCTAAGCTGCCTTGTCCTTCAGAACACGTCGCATAGCGCCGAGGCCCGGCTTCAGCCGAGGGAAACTGCGCGCTCAACCCCGCTGCAACACCTCCTTGATCCGCTCCGCAGTCATGGGAAGCTCGAACAAGCGGACGCCGGTGGCGTCGTGCACCGCATTGGCGATTACCCCCCCCATCGCGGTGATGGCAGGCTCTCCGCACCCCTGCGGAGGCATCACGTCATTCTCCACCAGCACAGTCTCGATCGTGGGGAGCCACGAGTACCTAGGTAATTGATAGGTGTCGAAGTTCTCGTCGAGGACCTCCCCCCCACGGAAGCGGACTTGCTCGCTCAGGCAGTAGCCGAGTCCCATTGTGATGCAACCCTCGATCTGTAGCCTCACCCCTTCGGGGTTGATGACCTCGCCAGTGTCCTGAGCGCACACGACACGCCCCACTTGTACCGTACCCGCACTCTTATCGACATCGACCTCAGCCATCATCGCCACGTACGTCCCGCTGTAGTCTGTGCAGGCCACGCCGTAGCCGCGGCCACTCGGAGCCTTTGTCCATTGCCGTCCAAACCTGTCGGCGGCGGCTTGCAGGACCCTGCGCATCCTCTCGTTCTGCAAGTGGTTCAGCCGGAATGTCAACGGATCCTGATCTGCGGCTTCGGCCATGATGTCGATTTGCGACTCCATGGCAAAGACGTTCGTGTTGCTTGCCGGTCCTCGCCAAGCACCGACTGCGAAGGGATGGGTCTGTGCTCCTGTGTTTCCTCCTCGACCTCCCCAACTCCCACGCGCGATTACACGATGGTGGGGAATGTCGTAAAATGGCTCCGAGCTGCGCGATCCTCCGAAGAAATTCTCGTAATCCCAGTAGATCACTTTCCCTGCTCCGTCCAGTCCTGTGCTTACCTTGACGACAGCTGCAGGTCGGAATGTGTCGTAGAAGAACTCTTCTTTCCGCGTCCACGCCACTTGGACCGGCCGTCCCGCCAACTTGGCCAACCTGGCGGCCTCCACCGCCTGTTGGTTGCTGGCCTTACCTCCAAAACCTCCACCTACAAACGGTGTGATAACGCGAACATTGTCAGGCGGGATCGCCAAAGTTTCAGCGACGGCCGCCTGAACCCAGTTCGGGCCCTGAGTAGAGGCCCAGACAGTGGCTCTGTCTCCTTCGATCTGCGCCATGGCCGTGTGAGGCTCCATGGGTGCATGAGCGACATAGCGGTTGAGATATGTGCGCTCGAAGTCCTCGGTGGCGAGCCTTTTTCCCTCGTTCAGATCCCCCGCTGACGCTACTTCCTGTGCCGGTGGCGCCGACTTCACGAGATGTTCGAAGATGCTGTCGTTGTCGACCGTTGCCTCGGGGCGAGAGTACTGCGCTTCGATACGGGCCAACGCCTTCCCAGCCACGTCCGGTTCTCGGTGCAGTACGGCCACCAGATCTCCGTCACGCACGACCGTCACGCCATCGATTGTCTCCGCCGGCGCGGTGTCCACACTTTCGAGGCTGGCACCGTGCATAGGAGGCCTGAGTATCCGCGCGTACAACATTCCTGGCACGCGGATGTCACCGGCGTACAACGCCTTTCCTGTAACCTTCTGCAATGCATCCGTGCGAAGGCTGGCCCTTCCACAGATGCTCCGCTCCTCAGGCCTCTTGACTCGGACTCTCTCGTCGAGTCGCCGCTCTATTCTTCTTCCCTGCGCTAGCTCGGCGAAGGACACCGTCCGGCTTCGATTGCTCCGGTCAAAGACGACACCGTCTTCAACGGTGAGCCAGTCCGGCTGAGTTCCGAGCTGTTCCGATGCCAATTGCACCAGGACAGCTCTCGCCTGTGCTCCGGCGCGCCGTAAGGCGGGACCAAATTGCCTGGTGGTGAGCGATCCGACCGTCGCCATGTCCGCGGGGCAGAGCATGGTGTCGCCCATGACCATGTCAATCGAAGTCAAGGGCACGTCGAGTTCGTCGGCCAACATCTGGGCAAGTGATGTAATGATCCCCTGGCCCATTTCGATCTTGCCACTGAAGCAGGAGACACGACCATCCTCGCCGATTCGCAGGAAGGCATTGAAGTCGCTTGGATAGCGGCTCGGCATCTGTCCACTGTGTGGCAGCGGCAGATGCTCCTTGGTCGGGATAAAGACAATGATCCCGCTACCCAGCAGTTTGAGCATCTCTCGGCGGTCGAGCGTAAGGGGCTCGACGCCCGCATCACGCTCAACCTCCGTGTACAGATGGCTGGTCATAATCCAGCTCCTTCCAGACTCTGGGCTGCCGACTGGATTGCCTGTACGACACGGTTGTAACTGCCGCAACGGCACAGGTTGTTGTCCATATGCGCGATGATTTCTTCGCGCGAGGGATCGGGTTTCTTGGCGAGCAGTACGTATGCGTTGATTATCATGCCCGGTGTGCAAAAGCCGCATTGAAGGGCATCATGCTCCACGAATGCCTGTTGCAGTGGATGAAGTTCGCCGTTCCGGGCCAAGCCCTCGATCGTGACCACCTCCTTTCCTGCAACGCTTCTCAACGGAAGCACGCAGGACCGGATGGCCTCACCGTCGATCAGCACCGAGCAAACACCGCACAACGAGGCACCACACCCGTACTTTGTGCCGGTCAATCCGAGATCGGTACGCAACACCCAGAGCAGCGTGCGATCGGGATCGGTTGTCACACTGGTTGGTCGGCCGTTGAGTTGAAACTGGATGGTCTGATTCATACGGCTCTCCAGAGAGTAAACACCCCTTGGCTATATGATGCGCCGAGGCCTGCTATTAGAAGAAACGGCGTCGGCGGCCACCGCCCATGCGCGGATTTACGACGTTCGCGAACTTCGAACCGAAACGGTAGCTGAAGCCGATCCCTATGTCGAATCGGAAGTCAGTCTCTCGTTGCCGCCGCTCTAACAGTATTTCCTCTTCCGTGAGGTCTTCCATTGGCAGGAAGAACTGGTCCTTGATCCGGGAGAACTGCGCGAAAATGTCGAAGTTGAATCCGCGAAACAGTCGGTACTCGAAGTTGGCAAAGGTGTTGATTCGGTGAGTAGCAGGATTGTGGAGGTACTGAATGCCCTCCACGGAACCGTGGATCTCTCCCCACGGTTGCTGCACGGCGACGGAGACCAACATGCTATGGCGCGGCAAGATCTCCTCCATCTTGCCTTCTACCGTCTCCAACTCGTAGTCGAAGGCGGCAGCCTCCAGCGAGTACCGGAAGGTGAGTTGCCGGCGCGTGGATTCATCGTAGGGGAAGATGTTGTATTCGAGTGCCGGTCCAGCCGAAACGGCCAGATCTCTGTTCAGAAAAGTAGAGCGGTCTGCCGTGGCCGTGCCGCCTGCGGACCAGTGGTCAGTCAAGCTCCACACCGTGGTCAGGCGCGCCGTGTAGTTTTCAGAGACGTCGATGATCGTGTCCACCGTGACGATCCCAGCATCATCCTCGTCTTCGATCTCGAACTCCTCGCGGTTGTAGTGCCCGAAAAAGCTGAAGTTGATCTTGAAGTTCTCTGAGACCCGGTCGGCATGCGCCGATCCTCCAAGCGAGTATTCCCGCTCCTTCGCCTCGCCTTCGATCGATCCGTCGACACCGATCCGAAACACCCAGAGGTTCCAGGGATCGCGTTCCTCACGTTGAACCACCGCGACATCCGGCGCCTCATATACGA
>JBDHDY010000251.1:0-13333 GCA_039591275.1 Gemmatimonadota bacterium
TAGTGGCTGGCCACTCAGATACTCCACAACATCGGTGTGCTGACCGGTCTCCGCCAGTTTTCGCACTTCTTGGAGTATGACCAGCGATTCGCGTGGTTCCATAGTTCCGGCGGCCATGGGCTGAGATCCGCTAACCACGCGTTACCAGGACACCGCGTACCCTGAGAAATGGGGGAGTTTGACCTTGAACCGTTTATTCCTCGTGGAGTGCTCAGCCTCCATTGCATGCCACGGTCCGCCGTGCTCGTCTTGGTACCAGAAATTCAACTGCTCGCGCTCAATCCGTTCGTCCTCCTCGTCCACCACGCCATCACCGTTTAAGTCTGGATTGGCTCCCCCGTACCAAATTGTGAGCGTTGCCTTGTTCCTGGGATTGAACTCCAATCCGGACGGCTCCAGGTTCACCAAAATCTGAGAGGTGTTGACCGACACCGTGATCACCACGGACTCTCGCCAGCCGATTGCGCGTCCGTTCGGCCTGTTCTTGAGCGCACTCCAAGGAATGTCCAAGCGGAGAAACGGGCACGCCGTGCTCGCGCCTTCGCCGTCACCATCGTTCTCGTCATCATCGTCCTCGTCGTCCCCGTCATCATCGTCCTCGTCGTCCCCGTCATCATCGCCCCAATCATCACCGTCGTCGCCACCGGAACTGCTGTTGGGGCAATTCGCGTAATTAATCTCGACGTAACTATGACGTCCGCGAACTGCCGTGAAAGTCGCTTCAAACGTTTCGATCGGCAGTGGAGACGGCGTGTGTGCTGGCACTCCGCCCACAAGGAATGGACCCCGTGGCAGGGGACGATCGACGTTAGGTCCCGCGGGGCCCCGTGCGGCGTTCCATTGCAGGTGGTGCAGCATCCCGTCGGCCACAACAAGAGGCGCTTCTGCAATGTCGGTCGTAGGTCCGGTGACGTCGGCGCACGCCCAAAGGAGCGCGCTGGCCGCGAGTGTGATCAGATGGTTACGGCTGGACATTGCGTCCTCCAACAGTGTCTGAGGCCAGAGGTGAAGCGGTTGTCCCCGGTGATGGGCCAATGCCGCGGGCGACGTGCGGCCTCCGATGACCAGGATAGCACGACGCGTACCCCTGCTCGGTCGCTTGCTAAGTGTTTATGTGACAAAAACTTCAGCGCCATAGGCGCGGATTCTACCTGGGTCGCTTTGCACCGGTTGAGGGTGAACCGTGCCATCGGATCAGACCTTCGATCCATCGAGGTGCAGGTGGCGCTTCGATGCAGGCCTGGGGGCGCGGTGTCTATCCGTTGGCGCGGCTCGCCACATCCTCGTTGCGGGCAGGCCGAGCAGCTTGTCGAGCTTCTGGGCCTCCGCCTCGGCTCGGAGCTGGTTGAAGCGCACGCGTGCCTTGCGTGCAGCATCGGTTGATTCACTGATACGTCCCGCTTGGTGCAACACCCACGCAAGGTCGCGCTCGGCCTGGGCTGCCAGTAGCGGCCGCCTGTGTTCTTGAGCACGCTCGATCACATCACAGAGCACGCGCGCCGCCTCAGCCGTTTGCTCCAGCGCGGCAAGCGCGCCTGCGAGCACGCGCAGAAAACAGCGGATCTCCGGACAGCAACCGGATTTCTGCCCGCCCACCGCGCGTCTGGGCTAGAAGGCCTCGGTCACCAACCCTCTCGGCTGCTTCAACCGCTCGGTCCGCGGTCTTGAGTGCATTCACTAGATCACCCTGATCACGGTAGGTGATCGCGAGGTTGTTCAATGTCTCAGCGATTCCGCGATGCATCCGGGCCTGCTGAAAGGCCGCGAGGGCGATCGTGTAAGATCCCACGGCGCGGCCGTAGTCCCCACGGAGGTTCGAGACGATTCCGAGGTTGTTGGAGCAGCGCCCGACGGTGGCGTCATCGCCCTCCCGCTTCGCGGCCATGAGCCCACGCATGAAATGGCCGGCTGCGTCAGCGGTCCGACCGGCCTCTAGCGCGATGACACCGGACGCGTTCAGCGCCCACGCTTCGACGGCCCGATCTCCTCGCTCGCGCGAGCGGTCGAGCGCCAACGCCACCCACCGTTCGCCAGCTTCACGGGACCCAACGCGAGCCTGAGCGATGCCGTACTGGAGTGCGAGGGTGGGCGACTGTTCTAGCGCCTCAGGTGGCTGAGCACTCAGAGACTCCACAACGTCGGTGTGTCGGCCGGTCTCGGTGAGCTTCCGCACAACCAGCAGTGTGATGAGCGATTCCCGGGGTTCCATGGCTGGGGTCGTCAGCATGTGCTGTGATCCGCTGTCTGTCCGCTACCAGGACACTGCGTAGCCAGAGAAGTGTGGGAGTTTGACCTTGAAGTGTTTCTTCTTCGTGGAGTGCTTTGCCTTCATCGCACGCCACGGTCCTCCGTGCTCGTCCTGGTACCAGAACTTCAGCAACTCACGCTCAATCCGCCTGTCCTCCCTGTCCACCACGCCATCGCCGTTGAAATCCGGATCGGCTCCGCCGTACCAGATCTCAAGCTCTGCCGGAGAATCGAACGTCAGCCCGGAAGGCCCGAGGTCCACCAGAATCTGAGAGTTGTTAACGGAAACCGTGATCAGCACAGAGTCGCCCTTGGCTATGCCGCTTCCGTCGGGCAGACGATTGAGAGCGGATTTAGGAATCTCCAGACGCAGGAACGGACAGACATCCTCGCCCTTCTTCTTCTTTTTCTTCTTCTTTTTGCCGTCGTCCCCGTCGTCGTCATCGTCGTCCTCGTCGTCGTCATCGCCCTCGTCATCATCCTCACCGGCTTCGTCCAGAGGGCAATTCAGGTAGTTGATTTCGACAACGCGTTTTTTTCCACGAACGGCCCAGAAACTCGCTTCGAAGTCTGCAATCGGAAGCGGCGACGCCGTGTGTGCTGGCACGCCGCCCCTCAGAAACACTCTGTTTGGCAGAGCACCATCGGCGGTCAGCAGCGCGGGGGTCTGCGCAGCATTCCATTGGAGGTGGTGCAGTGTCCCGTCGGCGGCCTCTGTAACAGGGGCATCTGCGGTGTCGATCGGTGGTCCAGTGACATCGGCGCACGCCCAAAGGAGCGTGCTGGCCGCGAGTGAGATCAGAAGGGTCCGGCTGGACATTGCGTCCTCCTGCAGTTTCTGGGGCCGGCCATAAAGCGATTGTGCGTAGCGAAGGACCAACGCCGGAAGTAATGGGCGGCCTCCGATGACCAGATCGGCACATCGCGTACCGTTGCCACGTGCCCCGCTAAGTAATTACGCGATAGGAACTTTGGCGCCGCAGGCCGGGGGCCGGCCTGGGTCGCTTTGAACCAGTTGGGGATGAACCGTACCATCGGATCAGACCCCCGATCCCTCGAGGTTCAGCAGCCTCCTCAAGCGCCGACGTGAGATCCCAAGACGCCGCGCGGCTTCGCTGCGATTACCGTTGCAGTGTTCGAGGGTGGCCTGCGCTGCGGCCACCGTGATGTCGTCGAGAGGTGCGGGGAACGGGAGTAGGCCGTTGCTCGGCGGCCTGCTTGCCGAACGAGGGAGGAACTCCGACACCAAGAGCTGCTCCGGCGGTGACAGCAGTAGCGCGCGTTCAATGGCGTTCTTGAGTTCCCGCACGTTGCCCGGCCAATGATGGGCGAACAGTGCATGACGAACTGCCGCGTCTAGCTTCGGAACGGGAAGGCGATGCTGCTTCGCAAGACGTCGAAGGAACTTCTCCGCAATGAGAACAGCATCGTCACCCCGATCTCGAAGGGGTGGAAGCGTTAGCGTGATGACGCTCAAGCGGAAGAACAGATCCTCCCTGAATGCGCCCTTCGCGATGCTCTCGTCGAGATTCTCGTTGGTTGCCGCGATGATCCGCACGTTGACGTGGCGGGATTTCGTTCCGCCTACGCGTCGCACCTGCTTGTCATCTAACACTCTTAGGAGCTTGACCTGGAGATCGACGGCGAGGGTGCCGATCTCGTCGAGGAAGAGCGTTCCCCCTTCGGCAACTTCGAAGAGTCCCGGCTTGGCGGCGTGCGCGTCGGTGTAGGCCCCCCGCTCATGCCCGAACAGTTCGGATTCGACAAGATGCGCTGGGAGCGCGGAGCAGTTGACCGCCACGAAGGGTGCCCCTCGCCGGGGTCCGCCGTCATGGATTGCGCGAGCGAGAAGCTCTTTACCCGTCCCGGTTTCCCCGATGATCAGCGCCGTCGCATCAGCATGCGGAAGAACGCGTGCGGCCCGGCCGAGTTCTGCTTTTAACCTCGGGCTGTCACCAAGGATCTCATTGAACGCTTGGTCCTTGACCTCTTCCTCATCTCCGGCCGCTCTACGAAGAGCGCCGCGGCGCCTCGCCGCTGCCGAGGCCACGGTGTTTCGTAGGATCTCCACATCTTCAGGAAGGGCGAAGTAGTCGCTTGCTCCACGCGCCACCAGCTGGGCCGCTATCCGTCGTCCTGGGTCGGACCCAACAGCGATGAGTGGTACTGCAAAGGGCGATTCGTGGCTGTCCAACCACTCGAGCGCCTCCTGTTCCACGCCCCCCGCCGCCAGGATGACTGCGGCGACGTCCGGGCCTGCTGTGCGCGCGTCCGCTGCCCCGGTCCGCTGGACATCCACGCCGAGGTCGTCACCGATGTGGTCCCACAGATCCGCGAAGGATTCTGACAGTTGTACCACGAGCATGGTCAAACCAGCCATCGACGACTTCCTGCCTCTCTGGCCACAGGGCGAGAGCGAGTGGTCCAGTTTGAACCATGTCGCACAAGTCGTACCATGCCGTTGGCAGGCATCAGCGGAGCATAAACCACATTATGACAATGGCTTACATGTACTCGCGAGACTGGTCTCACCGTTGCGTTGTAACAGGGTGCCGCGTCGGAGCAGCGAGGCGATCATCAGCGGAGGAGGGGCCGTGAACCGTGCAAACTCTTTCACACATGGACTTAGCAGAGAGCGCCGCGAGCGCTGCCGGGCCGGAGCCGTGCGTCGGTCGGCTCGCCGCCTGAGTCATTTTGACCCAGTGCGTGGCGATTGAAGGATTCTTGGGTGGTGCGGTGCGGTGCGTGGCCGAGGCTCTGGGGGCAAAAGACTCGTATACGGGGCAGCATTCGGAGCGGGTTGGCCTGTATGCGGCAGCCATGGCCCGTCAACTGGACTTCGATGTTGGCGATATCGAAGATGTCCGCATGGGAGGGGAGTTGCACGACGTGGGCAAGATTGGGGTCCCGGATCAGCTGCTATGTAAACCGTGTCCACTCACGTTTGACGAATACTGCCGCGTGATGGAGCACACGTTGATCGGGGAACAGATCCTACTTCCTCTGCTACCTGATCACCCTGCTGTTTTGGAGGTGGTGCGGTGGCATCACGAACGCTTCGACGGAAGCGGTACTCCCGATGGCCTGCGGGCCGAAAAGATCCCATTGGGAGTGCGCGTGGTCACGGTGGCCGATAGTTTCGACGCGATGACTACCGCCCGGGAATATCGCACACCGCTTTCGATGAGGGCAGCAGTCCGTGAGCTGCAAGACGGTGCGGGATCGCAGTTCGATCCCGACTGTGTTCAAGTGTTGCTATCCATCCTTCGTGATATCGCGGTGCTCTCGCCGACCGCGGCGAGCGGTGCCTGCGCTTAGATTGACTGGCGCTGGACGGCTCTGCTTGCCACCAGCTGATAATTGAGAGACTAATACAGCAAGGTTCGTCGCCCTTTGCGTGAACGGAGAGGGTGGGATTCGAACCCACGAGACCCCAAGGGGCCTACCGGTTTTCGAGACCGGCTCCTTCAACCACTCGGACACCTCTCCCCGAAGAAGCCCATGCATAATAGAGTGGATGTGATCCTGTTTCCAGACCTACCATGAATACCGAGATCTTGATTGCCGACGAACTCAGAAAATTGTTGGATGGCCGCATACTGGCGGGCCACACCATCGAATGGCTCACGGCAAGCGAACCTACTCCCTCGGGTCGGTACCGTGGCATGATCCCACTGTTGTCTCGCAAGATTGGCGCTACCGAGTTGGATAGACTTCCCGACCTTTCCATCGTTGCCAACTGTGCTGTCGGATTCGACAACATCGATCTCACCGCTGCCGAGCAGCGCCGCGTGCTCGTCACCAACACCCCGGACGTTCTGACAGAATCCACTGCAGATCTCACGTGGACGCTCGTTCTGGCTGCGGCGCGCCGTACGAAGGAGGGTCAACGACTGTTGGAGGAAAAGAAGTGGAGCGGCTGGGACCCGACACTTCTCTTGGGACTGGAACTAAGTGGACGTACGATTGGCATCGTTGGCGCCGGGAAGATCGGACAGGCGGTCGGCCGCCGTGCTGTGGGTTTTGGGATGCGTATCCTTTATATGGACGAGCTTCCCAGGCCAGAGTTCGAGAATGAGACACGTGCCCGGAGAGTCGATCTGCAAACGCTCTTGTCTGAGAGTGATGTTGTAACGATACACGTGCCATTTACGGCCACGACTGAGCGGCTGATCGGGAGCGCACAGTTGCAGGGAATGAAAGAGGAAGCTGTCTTGGTCAACACGGCCAGGGGTGGTATCGTCGACGAATCTGCCTTGCTCGAGGCACTCGATCAGGGAGCGCTGATGGCGGCCGGGTTGGACGTCTTCGTGGGAGAGCCGGAGGTGAATCCTGCGTTGGTGAGGCACCCGCGAGTCGTCTGCTTGCCCCATCTCGGCAGTGCCACAGGGGACACGCGGCGGGCTATGGCTAACCTGGCTGCCCGGAACGTCCGGGCGGTACTCGCCGGTGATCCGCCGCTGACCCCGGTGAATCGTTGACGCCATCTCCTGGGTTGCCTAACTTCCTGCACGACATGAACTTCCCCGGCGACCGCGTAGCTCTGCTCGACGCTCGTGACATCTCGCGGGCGCTTCAGCGATTGGCCCAAGACATCGTGGAGTTCGCGCACGGCAAAGACCGCCTGGTCCTTGTCGGCATCCAGCGCCGCGGTGTCCAGCTGGCGGAGCGCCTAGGTGTGCTCATCGGGGAGCGGGAGGGAGTCGAGGTGCCCCGAGGGGCCCTGGATATCACCCTGTACCGTGACGATCTCCAAACGATAGGCCCCCGGCCCGTGGTGAGGGCTACCCACCTGCCGGTGGATCTCACAGACCGCTATGTCGTCATCGTGGACGACGTCTTGTACACGGGCCGCACAATCCGGGCGGCCCTTCAGGAGCTGCTCGACTTCGGCCGCCCGAGCAGGATTGGGCTGTGTGTGCTCATTGACCGCGGGGGGCGGGAGCTTCCCATCCAGGCCGACATTGTGGCGCAACATGTCGAGGCTCAGAAGGGCGACCGGGTAGATGTGCTTCTCGAAGAGGTGGACGGCAGAGATGCGGTTGAGTTGGCACGGGCCTCCGACTCAGGAGGTAACCCAGGAGGTAGAGAGTGGGAGTGACCAACCGTTCCCTCGGCAAAGATCTCCTCGGCCTCGAGCCCCTCACCCGAGATCAGATTCTGATGGTGTTGGACACCGCGGAACCGTTCAAAGAGGTGAGCGAGCGGGCAATCAAGAAGGTCCCGGTCCTGCGCGGTAAGACCATTGTCAACCTGTTCTTCGAGGCTTCGACGCGCACCAAGATATCCTTTGAGTTCGCCGAAAAGCGGCTGTCCGCGGATACGGTGAACGTCACTGCCTCTGGCTCGTCAGTGGAGAAGGGTGAAAACCTCGTCGACACCGCCAGAAACCTCGAGGCGATGCGCATCGACATGGTGGTTATCAGACACCCGTCATCCGGTGCCGCCCAGTTCCTTGCGGAACGGATTCCCTCCAATGTCATCAACGCCGGCGATGGGTGGCATGAGCATCCAACGCAAGGGTTCCTCGACCTGCTGACCATCCGTGACAAGTTGGGCAAAGTGGAAGGAGCCAAGGTGTGCATCTGCGGGGACATCCTCCACAGCCGTGTTGCTCGCAGCAACATCTGGGGGCTCCTGAAGCTCGGAGCCGATGTCGCCGTGTGTGGTCCCCGCTCTCTGATGCCCCGTGGAATCGAAGAACTCGGGGTACACGTCTTTGACCACGTGGAGGAAGCTATTGGTTGGGCGGATGTCCTGAACGTCCTTCGGCTTCAGCTCGAGCGCATGCGCGCCGGCTACATCCCTTCGGTTTTGGAATTCAACCGGGTCTTCGGGATCACCCAGGAGCGCCTCGACCGCGCACCCAAGGAGCTGCTCATACTTCACCCCGGTCCCATCAATCGAATCGATTCCAGGGTGGCCGACGGGCCGCACAGCGTCATCCTCCAGCAGGTTACTAACGGCATCGCGGTGCGCATGGCCGTGTTGTACCTACTCGCAGGCGGTAGCGCGGAACTCGCCGCCTCGGCAAAGGGCAGACCATCGCCCGTCGAGGAGCGGGAAGTGGTTGGGGGAGTGAGAGAATGAGGCCGCTCCTGCTCGAGGGCGGGCGAGTGGTTGATCCCTCCCAGAACCTCGACGAGGTCTCCGATCTGTTGATTCAGGATGGCCAGGTCGCCGCTCTGGGTCGGGGGCTCGGCCGTCCTGATGGCGCCGAGGTGGAAGACGTGCGGGGCAGGATCGTGGCGCCGGGATTGATCGACGTGCATGTGCATTTTCGTGAGCCGGGGCGGGAAGAGGCAGAGACCGTGGCGACAGGGGCGCGGGCGGCGGCTGCAGGTGGGTTCACGGCGGTCTGCATGATGCCCAACACGGACCCGGTCACTGACAACCGGGCCGCCGTGGGGTTCATCGTCAAGCAAGGCGCTGCGGCCGACGCCGCTCGGGTGTACCCCATCGGCGCCGTGTCGCTCGGACAGAAGGGAGAACAGCTTGCCGAGTTCGGGGAGCTGGTATCTGCCGGGGCAGTGGCAGTGAGCGACGACGGACACCCGGTGGCGTCGAGCCACCTGATGCGAACGGCCCTCGAGTATGCACAGGCATTCGGGATCCCCGTGGCCGACCATTGCGAGGACCCATCTCTGGCCAGGGGCGTCATGCATGAGGGTGTTGTGTCCACCAGGTTGGGTCTCAGGGGGATACCGGCGGCGGCCGAGGAAGTCATGGTAGCCCGGGACATCATCATCGCCGAGCTGACCGGAGGGCACGTGCACCTATGCCACATGTCTACCGCGGGCTCCGTGGACCTCATTCGTCGTGGCAAGGACCGCGGAGTGAATGTAACCGCGGAGGTCACGCCCCATCACCTGACCCTGACGCACCAGGAGTGTGACGGCTACGACACCAACGCCAAGATGAATCCCCCGCTACGCGAAGCTCACGACGTAGAGGCGCTGCGGCAGGGTTTGAAGGACGGCACGATCGACGTCATCGCGACCGACCACGCTCCCCACCACTACGAGTCCAAAGAGCGTGACTTCGACGATGCTCCCTTCGGCATCATCGGCCTGGAGACCGCACTTGCAGTGGGCTTGACCGATCTCGCAGGTGCGTCGGCGGGGAACGGAGGCAGCACCAACAGCCTGCTCGACGTACCCGAACTCATCCGCCGCATGAGCACGGAACCCGCTCGCATCTTCCACTTGGAGGGCGGAAGCCTCACCAAGGGGTCCGTGGCCGACGTGGTCGTGATCGATCCTGAGAGAACATGGGTGGTGAAGCCGGGTTCGTTTGTTTCGAAGAGTCGGAATACGCCCTATACAGACCGCAAGCTCTTTGGAGTGGCCGACCGGACGATAGTGGGTGGGCGAACAGTGTTTCAACGTGGAGCCGGATGATGCAGCGCGAGACGGCCAGACGCATTGCGCATTACTGCAAGCGCCTCGCCGATCTCGGCTTGAGCGCAGGCACCGATGGCAACGTAGCGGTACGGGTAGCACCGGAGAGGGCATTGGTCACCCCCGCTGGTTTGCTCAAGGCTGAACTCACCGCCGACGACATCGTAGAGGTGGATCTGAGCGGCCGTCGCCTCAGAGGTGGTCGCAAGCCCTCGGCTGAGCTCGATATGCATTTGCGGATTCTCCGCGCGCGACCCGATGTCGGCGCCGTGGTACATGCTCATCCTCCGGTCGCGACGGGCTTCAGCGTAGCTGGAGAGGCATTCGACGATTGCGTGCTTCCCGAGCTGATCTTTCAGGTTGGCCGGGTCCCAGTGGTTCCCTATGGGACCCCGGGGACCCCCGAACTGGGGGAGCGGATCGAGCCCTACCTGCAGGGCCACGATGCCCTGTTGCTACAAAACCATGGCGCGGTCACGATGGGCCCCACTCTGGAGGATGCGGTGATCCGCATGGAGAGCTTCGAGCATGCGGCCAAGATACTGCTCACGGCGCGTCTCCTGGGCCGTGTGAACCCACTGACGAGTGCGGACGTGGCCCGTCTGAAAGAGCTTCGACGCGCACGTGACCTCCCAGGGGCATACCCAGGGTGTCCCGTGCCCGGCGAGGAATAGCTGTGCCAAAACGCTCTTCCAAGTCGGTCAATACTATCGAGCAACTCCTGGAGGAGCGGCTCCGAATCGTGAACTGGCTGGAGCGTCTCGGGAGTGAGTCGGATGAGACGCCCGAGCACATCCGGGTTAAGGTTCGCCGGGATTATCAGGTCCGACTGGAAGAGGTAATGGAGAAGCTCAAGGGGCACGGGGACAAGCTGCGGGAGGCGTTGGAGTCCAACGAAGAACTCAGGGAGGAGCTCGCCACCAAGGTCCGTGAAGAGGAAGAGCGTTTGGCCGAGGCCGAACTGCGGCACTCAGTGGGCGAGTATGATAAGGAGACTTGGGCGGAGATCCGCACGAAAATCCGCGGCACCCTGGGCAAGGACAGAGCGAAGGCGAAGGTGGCCGAGAAGGAAATCGAGCGTCTCGAGGAGGCCCTTGAGCTGATGGAGGGGTCGGACCAGGCCCTGGAGGAGTACGAGGAGGAGGTCCAGGACGAGCTGGAACCCGATGAGTCTTACGCCCAGGAAGAGGAAGCTGAGGACGAGGACGCCGCTTCGGAGGATCTGGAGGAGGAAGAAGAGTTTCCTCCGGCAGCTGAACCCCGGTTGTCCAGTGAGCGGGAGGCGGTGGACGAGCTGGAATTCCTCAAGTCCGTGACGGATGACGAAACCGGCGGCCCCCAGCCGGAGCGGGCCAGCGCCAGTTTTGAATCCCCGGAGCCAGAGGCCGCGAGCGCACCACCCGCCCGTAAGTTCTGGCGAGGGAAAAAGGCTCGGGGCCGCGAGAGCGGTGAGAAAACCCTGAAGTGCGAGGAATGCGGGACGCTGAACAAGGCTACAGAGTGGTATTGTGAGCGATGCGGAGCTGAGCTCACATCGCTCTAGGCACTAGCTCTTGGCTTGGATGAGTTTCTGAAGGCGCGACTTGGTCCGTGCGGCAAGATTCGGGTGGATGAGATGCTTCCCGGCCGCGCGATCCAAGAGCTGCTCGGCGGCTCGGAATGCCTCGTGTGCCTGCTTAGAGTCAGCGGCGGCACGGACGTTCTTGATGGCCGTGCGGAGCGCAGACCGCTTTCCCCGGTTCAGGGTGCGTCGGCTATGTGCCTGACGGTTGCGTTTTTTTGCAGTTGTGGTGTTGGGCACCCAGACTCCTCGATAGCTACAACCAACGGCACGCTGCTCAAGACAACCATGAAGACTAGCCCGCATGGCCTTGCCGGTCAAGGCAAAGCCTCTTTTGACACCGTTTCGGACCGCCGTTACCTTTCCGCCTCATCTCGGCCGGTTTCGACTACATTTCCAACGTGCAGATAGCGGAATTTCTTCTCGCACTCCCGGTGCTTCTATTCTCTATGGTGGCGCATGAATACGCACACGGTTATGCGGCGCTCCGGCAGGGGGATAACACGGCACTGATGCTGGGGCGGCTTACGCTCAATCCGATCAAGCACATCGACCCCTGGCTTTCTGTCCTCTTCCCCCTGATGCTCTGGTTCGGGTCTGGGGGGCGCTTCGTTTTCGGGGGGGCGAAACCCGTGCCCGTGAATCCCCGCAATTATCGAGATTACCGCCGGGGCGACATCATCGTGTCGTCGGCCGGAGTCGTGGTGAATCTCGGACTGTTCGTGGCGTTCGGAGTGCTTGCCGTCGCCACGGGCATCCTGGGACAGGCACTGCCCGCTACTACTCCGGTCCTGGGATGGTTGCAGCGGATGTTTTTTTGGGGAGTGTGGCTGAATCTCTTGCTTGCGAACTTCAACCTCATCCCGATTCCGCCCCTGGATGGGTCTCACATCTTCTATCATTTGTTACCGCCACGGATGGGGGCGCGGTATCGGGAGTTGTCGCGCTACGGATTTCTGATTCTCCTAGCGCTGCTGTTTTTCGTTCGCTGGCTATTTGTCTTGCTGCTGCTGCCGGCCATCCTGCTATATCAGCTGGCGGCGTCCTTGATCTCACCATTTGCGCTGCAACCGTTGCCGTTTTCCTGAGATGACCCAACCTCCCTTGGAATCGTTGGCTGCTTCCCCCGTCGCGCAAACTGAGCTGACCGATGCTGCATTCCTTGTTGAGCTAGAGTCGTTCTCGGGTCCGCTGGACCTGCTGCTGCACCTGATTCGGGAGCAGGAGATCGACATCGCCGACGTTCCTATTGCAGCTATCGCTGATCAGTTCTTGAGGGTCATCGAGGAACTGGGCCTCAACCAGGCAGCCGAGTACTTGGAGATGGCGGCTCGTCTGTTGCGAATCAAGATCCAGATGTTGCTGCCCCGGTCTTCCGATGGCGATGAATGGGAAGATCCGAGGGCGGAATTGGTACGAAGGCTTCTGGAGTACGAACAGATTCGCGAAGTTGCCCACTGGCTGGTCGAACGAGCGGCTGACCGAGCGGCCCGGTTTCGACGCGGGTGGGTGCCCGAACCACCTGAGCCGCCACCGCCCGAGATCGTGATCGATCTCGATTCCGTCCTCGAGGCTGCGGAGCGGGTGGTGGAGGGTATGCCTCAGCCGATCATCCACCGGGCCGTCCCGCGCCCCCTGGACGTGGAGGGTGCGACGCGGCGCATCGAAGAACTTCTGGCTGATCGCGGCCGTATCAACTTCAGTGAGATTCTAGGGGAGCGGCCTCACGTCGCCGACATCATATCGGCTCTGATCGCCGTTTTGGAGATGGCGCGTTTGGGTAAGATTGCGCTCATTCAGCCCAAGCTGTTTGGTGAATTCTCGGTGGCCCGATGAGTCAACTGGCCAAGTTGCTAGAGGCCGCCTTCTTTTCGGCGGCTCGCCCACTGAGTCTGAGCGAGCTTCGCGCTCTCGAGCCGGAGGCGAGTGACGAGGATCTCCGACGTGCAGTGGATGAGCTGCGCGACCGTTATGAATCGGGGGGTCATGGCGTGGAGTTGGTGGAGTTGGCGGACGGGTTTCAGGTGTTAACGCGACGAGAGTACGCTGAGGCGATTGCGGAGGCGCGGATCGTGCAGCGGCCGCGAAAACTCTCTGCCGCCGCGATCGAGACGCTGGCTATCAT
>JBDHDY010000252.1:0-5253 GCA_039591275.1 Gemmatimonadota bacterium
ATCGATCCACTGGTCATAGACGCCGGAGCGCTGGTGAACTCCGTCTTTCATTACCCGGTCGGGATGTCCTTCTTCACCACCCCGGAACTGCTGGAAATCGGCGGCCATCCGTTCCCCTGCTCCGGGGCCAAGCCCACCCGAGAAGAGGCCCTCAAGTATTACCGTGGCGTAGCGCGAACCGAACGGTTGCGGGTCCGTACGTATACGAAGCTGCTCGGAGCCCGTCACGAAGACGACGGTCTAGTTTGTGAGCTCTCGGATGCCTCCGGGCCGCAGCAGCTACGCTGCCATAGGCTGGTGCTGGCAACGGGTTATTACGACAACCCGAACCTGCTGGACATCTCCGGCGAGGACCTCCCACACGTCAGCCACTACTTCGACGAAGCCCACGGGGCGGTCGACCTGGACGTCGTCGTGATCGGCGGGAAGAACTCTGCCGTCGAGGCTGCGCTCGACCTATTTCGCGCCGGCGCCCGGGCGACTTTGGTCTACCGGGGGAAACAATTCCGGAAGAGTGTCAAGTACTGGCTCCGCCCAGATATCGAGAACCGCATCGCCGCAGGAGAGATAAAAGCGTATCTCGGTGCGCAGGTTACCGGGATCGACGAGCGGCATGTCACTATCCGCACCAGCGGAGGGGAGAATGAGAAGTTGCGGGCGGATCGTGTTTACGCCCTCACGGGATTCCATCCGGACAGCGACCTTTTCCGCCGCATCGGCATAGAGATCGATCCGGTGAACGGTCGACCCACGCTCGATCCGGATACTCTCGAGACGAACGTCCCCGGTGTGTTCATGGCGGGAAGCATCACCGCAGGTTACAAGATCTCGGAGATCTTCATCGAGAACGGAAGGTTCGATGGAGAGAAGATCTTCGGAGGGGAGCCGTTACTGCAGCCCAATCATTAGCTGCCTTGGCTTCGGACGGCAGACGAGCCCTCGGGTGGGTGGGTAACGCTACTCGGTCGACCCGACCAGAATATCGCTGGCAATCTCGGTATCCAGCGCCAACTCCGTTTCCCCAACCCGAAGGACGCAGGACGGGCGCTGCTGCACGACCGTTACCTCTGCGCCCGGTACGAGCCCAAAGACCGCCAATGAGTTGTTGCGTGAAGAACTCCCGCCGCCCAGGCACAGCACTTTGGCGCGCTCACCACCTCGCATCTCTCTAACAGTGCGTACACCGTCCGGCAGATCCGTACGATTCCCGTTCCCGCGCTTGAATAATCTCTCAAACCAGGAGGGCTTCGACGGGGACGTCATGGGAAACTCGTATTCACAACTTGGACAGCGAACCAGATTACACATGGCTCCCAGCGGGCACCCGTGGAGACAGAGGGTGTCCTCTTTCTCGAACTCAAACCCGCACAGCGAGCAGGTCAGGTACTCAGTAACCATTTGCCCAGGTGGTTCAATACGCCGCCGACGAAGAATGCGAATGGGAAAATGAACGCGGCCATCGCCCACGCGATCTTCAATCCTTGCTCCTTGGCGATCATCAAGAAGTTGGCGATGCATGGCATGAACAGAGTGATCGTAACCATCGCCACGAAGATCTGGTGCGGTGACAGCAGGGGCTGCGCTCCGGTGGCGGCATCCAGAATGTACACCGCGCCAAAGTCCCGCCTCATGAAACCGATGAGGAAAGCGTTGGCCATCTCTTTGGGCAGACCCAACCAGCCGGTTACCAACGGTTCACCAAGCTGCCCGAGCAGCTGCAGGAGATTGACCTTATCTAAAAGGAAGAGGATTCCCGTGCCGATGATGAAAAGCGGGATGACCTCCCTGAGATACCAATTCAAGCGGCCTACCGTCTTGGTCACGACGTTCGCCAGATTGGGTCGCCGCATGGGTGGGATCTCCATAATGAACTCGCTGCTCTCGCCATTGAACAAGCGGGCCGTGAGCCAACCCACCAGCAGGATGACGCCGAGCACGATGGCCACCCATGCCAACGCCCCCGCGGGATGCAGCGTGGCCATCATGGCCAACAGCACGCCGAGCTGTGCCGAGCAAGGGACTGCCAGCGCAAGCAGCATCGTCGTAACGATGCGTTCCTTCCGCGTCTCGAGGATTCGGGTCGTCATGGTGGCCATGGTGTCGCAACCCAAGCCCAGAATCATCGGCAACACCGCCTTGCCGTTGAGTCCCATCATGCGAAAAGCCCGATTCACCATGATGGCCATGCGGGGGAAGTAACCCGAATCCTCAAGAACGCTGAAGATCAAGAAGAACGTTGTGACGATGGGAAGTACGATGGCAAAAGCATAGCTCAACGCCATCGTGATAGTGCCGAATTCTCCCACCAGCAGATCGTGCCCAAACCGCATCAGCTGCTGCAGCCAGTTCAGATCAGCACCGGGCGGAATGGTATAGGTCGTCAGGGTTACGTCGTTGCCCAGCGTCACGAGGGGGACCTCGTGCACCGGGGTGAGCGGAAACGCGATCTCGTGCGACACCGCCGCCGACTCGTGCACGTGCGGGAAACGCATGACCGCATCGACACCGCGGATCGCCACCGGGCTTACTCGCTGTTCGAAAACGCCGGCCTCCAGAAAATCCACTAGGGTGCCAGCGCCGAACAAGCCGACGAACCAGAACACCGTGACCAACACGGCGGCGAGGAAAGCCAAGCCCCGCACCGGATGCATTGCCCAGAATCCAAGCCGAACCCGCAGCGACGCTTGTTCGGGCTGTACGATGGAGTAGGTCTGTGCGAGGATCTCGTTTACTTGCGCCAGGCGAGCCCTATTCTGCTCGTACTCCTCCACGTCCGGACTCGGCACTCTCTGTGAGATCTTGGGGGACCGCGCACGCGGCATGGCCTCGATCAACTCACGTGTGCCGTAGTTCCTAGGGGCGATGGTGGCAACGACCGGTACACCCAGCAGCTCGCTCAGTTTCTCCCTGTCGATCCGCCCACCCCGCTCTTCCAGCTCATCCATCATGTTGAGCACGAGAACCATCGGGCGGTCGAGTGCAGCGAGCTGCAGGGTCAGAAGCAAAGCACGACGCAGATTCTTTGCGTCCGCCACCTGTACGATGGTCGCGTCCTCGTTGTCGAGGACGTTCCGGGTCACCCTGGCATCATCGCTTCGGGGAGACAGATCGTTGAGCCCCGGTGTGTCGATGACCTCGCGCTGCTGACCGTTGAAGTTCGCCCGAGCACGGACGAGCTCGACCGTAGTCCCAGGGAAGTTAGAGACCGTGACGTAGCGGTTGGTGAGGTTCTTGAACAGAACGCTCTTGCCGACGTTGGGATTCCCGACGAGGACCGTGGCCTTGGTGGGCGCCCCACGGCCCTTCCCTCCCCCGACGTCCCCTTGTCGGCTGGATTCTCCGATGGACATGATACTCATTCTCACCCATGGAAGATGGGCGGTTGAGTCTAAAAGAACTGTGAAGAGAGGCTCAAAGGGCGTTTAAATTCCGAGTCGAGGACTCGAAATTGGTGACGTTTTAGTCCCCATTCGACAACCGAGTTTTGCCGCCTTTCAGCCATAAGCCAATACACATCAATGATTTAGAGATGGAGCAAACTGGACCGGGTCAGGGCGAACCGTGCGGCGTCAACACTTCGGTGTCACGGTCAGGCGCGGGGCGCTCATCGGGCCCAGGCGGACGCTTCCGCCTGGCCGTCGGGACCCGGTAGACGTATGCTACTCAGCTTCTCCGTCACAGGTGCACGGAAACAGCCCAGCCTCTTGCCGCCTCGATTCTCGCTGGCGACCCCGGCGATCGCCTGAGTTCAGCTACCAACCCCGATTCCTGAAGAAGGGGAACCTCACATGGATACGATCACTGATTTCGCGACGGCCCTCCGCGCCATCCTGAATTACTCCCTCTTTCAGCTGGGCGACGCGCAAATCACCCTGTGGACACTGCTGTACATCACGGTGCTCATCACGTTGCTCGTCGTCTTCTCGGGGTATCTCAAGCGGTGGATCGCTCGGAGCCTGCTGGCTGTCGCCGACGTCGAGATCGGGGTCCGCCAGGCGGTCGCCAGCATCTTCCGCTACGCGGTCATCGCTCTCGGCCTCGTCATCATCATCCAGTCGGCGGGCGTCGATCTGAGTGCGCTCACGCTATTGGCCGGCGCGGCCGGGTTGGGAATCGGCTTCGGGCTGCAGAACATCATCAACAACTTCGTAAGCGGCCTGATCATACTCTTCGAACGTCCGATCAAGGTAGGAGACCGAGTCGACGTCGGGGCGGTTCACGGAGACGTGGTCAACGTATCGGCTCGTGCGACGACGATCGTGACAAATGACAACATTGCCATCATCGTCCCGAACGCCGAATTCATTTCCACCAGGGTCACCAACTGGAGTTACACTGATCGCGACGTCCGGTTCGGTATCCCGGTCGGGGTGTCTTACAGCTCGGACCCGGAGAAGGTGACTGAACTCCTTCTCGAGGTCGCCTCACAACACTCCGGCGTTCTGACCCATCCCAAACCCGATGTTCTCTTTGAGGAGTTCGGCGACAGTTCTCTGAATTTCACGCTCCTCGTGTGGACAACGCAGTACGCGGCACGGCCACGTGTGCTCAGGAGCGAGCTGAACTACGCCATTGCAAAGATCTTCAGGGAGAACGATGTAGAGATTCCATTTCCGCAGCGTGACCTCCACGTGCGAAGTGGGCTGGAGCGTCTCATTAATGCCAGGGCATCGTGAGGATTCCCGATCTTGGCTCCGATGTCGCTAGGTAATTGCGAGCAGTGGATGCAACTGGCTCACGGAACGGGGAGAAGTGCAGTGGAGCAAAGAGACAGAAGCTACCGAGGGAGAAGGGCGCGTGATGCGGATGTGCGATTCCACTGACCGGCTCAGGAGGGCCGGTCGCTTTAGACGAATGCCGGTTTAATACACTCGCCCGCCGTCAGTCACCAAGACCCAACGCTTCCCACAGCCCGGCGAGATGCTCGTTCCGACGGAGCTCACACGGCCGAGAGCTGCGAGAAAGAGCAACACCCAGGAGGTGCACGTCGCCGTTGGGGTGCTCGAACAGGTCATCCCAGTGCTCCTGGTGTGCGTCAGAGAGGTTCTGAGAGCCTTTGTTCTCCTGTTGCATCGGTTCCTCGCGCGAAATACTCCACTAGAAATATATGTGTATTGGGAAAAATACACGTGAAGAAAAGGTGAATCTGCGATGCAGAGCACTGGTGCCTCTGGCTACCAAAACGGATAACTCGTATTTGGTTTGAGCAGCGCAGCTTCGTAACCAGGCTGGACGGGAGGAGGGAGGAGGGAG
>JBDHDY010000253.1:0-5245 GCA_039591275.1 Gemmatimonadota bacterium
CGTCCTGCTCGCCATGGATTATCAGCCAAGGCACCTTGATTCTAGCTGCCGCATGGAGGATATCGAGCTTCCCGCTCCCCTGTTGCTCGGCTTCATCGAGCGCGCCTGTATACAACGGCAGTACGTCTCCGGTCCGCGCATTCACCACGTCGATCCTGCCCTGCTTGCGCCACAGTCGCCTGGTTTTGGTATCCCAGCGATTGACGCTCGCGATCGCCGCCCACGTTACCTGAGCGCCGACGCTAGCCGCAGATGCCGCATAGAGCACGGCAGTACCTCCGCCCCTGCTGTGGCCGAACAGGCCGATCTTCGTGGGTCGCGCCAGCCCCGGTTTCTCCCCAAGGCCTCCATGTTCGAGGGCACTAAACACCGTTTCGATATCCCTGAGATCGCCACTGAATGTGGCGTGCCCGAAGCGTTCGGGCTCGGAGAAACTCTCACCATCCGGTCCAACTCCGGACCCCGAGAAGTTGAACGAAACCGCGCTCAGGCCGGCGTTTGCCAATCTGGCAGCCAGGTGCGGGAAGAATCCCCAGTCCTTGAACCCTTTGAAGCCGTGACAGATAACGACCGCGGGGCGTCCCTCACCCCCTTCGGCGGTTCGGTATTCTCCCCGAAGTGGCAGGCCGTCGGCCCCTTCGAGCTCAAATCCGGCGGTAGTCGGGGTGGCCATGGCCCAGCTTTGACCTCCTTTTGCGCCCCGGGTACATTTCCCAGCGTGAGCCGCCCCAAAGGCGTATCGGAATGGGTGTGACCATGCGACCCTCCACATCGGCACTCGTCGCCGTTGGTCGCGGGATCGAGGCCAAGCGCGACCGGCTCATATCCGAGTGGGCCCGCTGGATCAACAATCGCCTGGCATCGATTGAACACATCAAGCGTGAGACAATCGAGCGGCAGCTAGCTCTCCTCGTCGACATTCTCATCGAAATGGCCGGCGCACCGCGACGGAAGTCCACCGAACTGTGGCTCAGCGCCGCGGAGTGGTACGGCAGAACCGCAGCGGAACGCGGCCTGGCGGCCGGTGAAGTCGTCGAGGAATTCCAGTATCTCCGGGAGCTCCTCATCCGCGAGCTTTCGGAACTCATCGCCACCCTGCAGCCCAGACAATCGATGGCGTCCGTCCTGAGGCTCAACCGCCTGCTAGACAAAAGTATCGCTCATGCCGTTGTGGGATACACAGACACCCTGGTCGAGACGCTCCTCAACCAGCGCGGCGTGCCGGTTGGCGCTCTGGATGCTGCAGATACTGAGCTGGAAAAGCGGCTGAAGCAGCTATCCGCCGAGCTCGACCGGATTCGCAAGCAGCGTTGAGCAATTAGCGCCGGTCAGCACACAGCCTCAGCCGGATACCTCTTCCCCACCATCGACGTTGATCACGTTGCCCGTGATCCAATCCGTCCCCGGATTACAGATAGCCACGACTGCTCGCGCGACATCCTTCGGAGTGGTCAAACGCTTGTGGGGGTTTCGTTTTGCCGCGTGTTCGAAAAGTCGCTCGCTCCCGGGGATCTTCTCGGCGGCCGGCGTCCTGGTCACGCCCCCGCGAAGCGAGTTTACGGTGACTTTGTGTGGAGCCAGCTCGACGGAAAGCTGGCGGGTATGGGACTCGAGCGCAGATTTCGCCGCCGACACTGCGCCGTAGGAGGGAATCACGCGAGTCGAGCCAGAAGACGTCATGGACAACACTCGCCCCCCTTCTCCCATCAACCCGCGACGCACGATGTCCTGGGCCCAGTAGACCAGCGAGTGCGCCATAACATCGAGCGTCATCTCCATTTGCTTCTGACTCAGCGCTTTCTCGCCGATATATGGCTGGAGCGTACCGAACGCCAGAGAGTGCATGAGGACCGCGACCGTACCGCCATTCGCCTTGGTTTCTTCCATTAGCGTGTCCAGCACGTCCCGGCGTTTTTCCTCGTCCGCGGCGTTGACGTTGAAGTAGAGGGTCCGCCGGCCCAGACTCTCGATCTCCTTCTGGAGTTCTCCGACGCGGGCCATTCCGGCCTTGCGATCCAGGTGGACACCGGCTATTTCGTAGCCGGCCTCCGCCAGTTCCTTGGCGCACGCCTGACCGAACCCGCTCGACGCTCCGAGAATCAGTGCCCAGCGCGGCGTGGCCGTTTGTGCATGCGTCAACGAAACCTCCGGTTTTGAGGGAAGCGGTGAAGTTAGCCGAAGCCGGGTCACTTGGCCATTGCCCCCGGACCTAACTGCCGCCAATGGAAGGGCATCGCCAAGCAGCTACTCTAGAGAAAGAGTGGCGAAAGAACAAATGAAGTTAAACATTGCCATCGCACTGGGCCTGGTGGCGGGGCTTCTCTTGGGCCTCGCAGCCGCCATAACAGAATCGCCACTGCTCATGGGTGTTGCCACGGCCGTGGAGCCGCTCGGCGACGCTTTCATGAATCTCTTGAAGATGGTGGTGATCCCCCTAGTAGCATCTGTGATCTTCGTGGGCGTCGCACGGATGGGCGATCTGGGCAAGCTCAGCCGACTGGGAGCCGGGACGCTCATTTTCTTTGCCGTGACAACCGTAATCAGCGTCATGCTGGGGATGGGTGTCACGAAGGCTCTGCTCCCCTTTGCTAGCGAAGCCCTCCCCGCTGCGGTGGGAGCCGGAACTACCGAAGCGCCATCACTCCCTGGACCTATCGATTTCCTGCTCAGCCTCATCCCGAGCAACCCGTTTGCGGCTGCCGCCGAGGGGGCCCTGCTACCGCTAATTGTGTTCACGGTGCTTGTCGGCGCCGCCACGAGCGCGCTACCGGCAGAGCAAAAGCAGCAGCTCTTCTCCTTAGCGGAGGCACTGGCCGCCGCGCTCATCAAGCTCGTGCACTGGATACTGCTCATCGCGCCCGTCGGCGTGTTTGCCCTCGCCGCGCCCGTCACCGCCCGCGCCGGTTGGGCAATGCTTCAAGGCCTCGCGATCTTCGTGGTCGCGGTTTTGATCGGCGAAGCGATCTTCATCGGCGCCGTCTACGTCCCCGCGGCGAAGTTCCTGGCCAAGATGCCGGTCGGACAATTCCTGCGAGGCTGTGTGGGCCCCCAGCTCATCGCGGCCAGCACGACGAGCTCGCCCGCTACGGTTCCTGCTATGCTGGAGGCGGCCGACGAGGAATTTCACGCCTCGCCCGCCGTAGCAGGGCTCGTGATCTCGCTCGGCGCTGGTCTCGGACGCGCCGGTGCCGCCCTGTTCCAGGGCTCAGGACTCGTGTTCCTGGCCTGGTTGTACGGCGTGCCCATTCCCGCTGCGGGAGTCGGGGCCGCGCTGCTTGCAGTGTTCATCGTTTCGTTCACAGTGCCGAGCATCCCGGGAGGTAGCGTCCTGGGCCTCGCACCTGCCCTTGGTACGGTCGGGGTTCCGCTCGACGGCCTCGCCGTGCTACTCGGTGTCGACCGGATCCCCGACATGGCCCGTACCGCCACCAACGTGACGGGAACCCTTACGGCCACCGTGGTGATGGACCGGCTGGAGGGCGGAGACAGTGCACCCCGCTAACCTGTGATGAAACTCCCCACAGCCATCGCGCTTGGCCTGGTTGCAGGTCTCTTACTGGGGCTGGTGGCATCGATCACCGGCTCCTCTTTGTTATTGAAAGTGGCCACCGGCATCGAGCCCGTGGGTGAGGCGTTCGTCAACCTCTTGAAGATGGTCGTCATTCCCCTCGTCACTTCAATGATTTTCGTGGGCGTCGGTACCATGGGCGACCTCCGCAAACTCGGCCGACTCGGCGCCGGCGCGTTGCTGTTCTTTGCCGCCACCACGGTGGTCAGCGTTCTCCTCGGCATGGGGATCATGAAGGCCTTTCTGCCGTTGGCGAGTGATGCGGTCACTGAGGCCGTCGGCAGCGTAACGACAGACGCACCCATGCTGCCCGGCCCCATCGGGTTCCTGCTGAGCCTCATACCCGCGAATCCCTTCGCTGCAGCTGCCGAGGGGGCGCTGCTGCCCCTCATCGTATTCACCATCTTCTTGGCCGCAGCCACGAGCGCGCTCCCAGCTACAGAACGCGATCGCTTGCTGTCGCTCGCGTCCGCGCTCGCCGCAGCGCTCATCAAGCTGGTGCACTGGATTCTCTTCATTGCGCCACTTGGTGTCTTTGCGCTTGCGGCACCCGTCACTGCCCGAGCCGGTTGGGCCATGCTTCAGAGTCTGGGAGCTTTCATCCTCGCCGTGCTCCTCGGGCTCGTCGTCTTTGTGGCAGGTGTCTATCTGCCCGCCGTGATACTTCTGGCACGCCGACAGCCGTGGAGCTTCTTGCGCGCCTGCACCAGCCCCATCGTGATCGCGCTCTCCTCGGCCAGTTCGGCCGCAACACTTCCCGCGATGCTGGAGGCAGCGGAAGATGAGCTGCGCGTCTCTCGCCCGGTGGCCAGCTTCGTGGTCCCGCTTGGATCGGCCATTTGCCGCGCCGGTTCCGCACTCTTCCAGGGGGCTGCGATCGTGTTTCTGGCTTGGTTCTACGGCGTGCCGCTCGAGATTGCGGGAGTCGGCGGAGCCGTGCTCGCGACTTTCATCGTGTCATTCACAGTTGCCGGCATACCGACGGGCGGAGTCCTCAGCCTCGCGCCGGCTCTCGGTGGCGTGGGCATTCCGCTGGACGGCCTGGGAGTTCTCCTCGGAGTGGACAGGATACCAGACATGGCGCGAACCACGACCAACGTGATCGGCGTGCTGACCGCAACGGTGGTGATCGATCGTCTGACGGGTGACCGCCCGTGAGTCGTCGGTCGGACCGCTGGGGCGGCCGCTAGCGGAGTGCGGAGTGCTCTACCGCCTTGCGGCCGACGCGCTAGTGCTCGTGCACTTTGCCTTCATCGTGTTTGTGGTGCTGGGAGGGTTTCTCACGTGGCGCTGGCGCCGGCTCGCGTGGCTTCACATACCGGCGGTGGCGTGGGGTGCGCTCATCGAGTTCATGGGGTGGATCTGCCCCCTCACGCCGCTGGAGGTCTCGCTGCGACGCATGGCGGGAGGGGCCGGCTACGAGGGCGGCTTCATCGCGCATTACATTCTCCCCATCATCTATCCAGCGGGACTGACGCCGACGATTCAAGTGATGCTGGGAGTCCTCTTGGTGTTACTTAACGGCGTTGCGTATTTCGTGTACTTCAAGCGCCGGAACAGGCTCCGGCAATAGCCGCACGGCGGGGTGGTATGCCCGGTCGGAGGACTGCCTGAGTAAATTCCTTCCGACCCAACTGCAGAGGATCTGAGATGGTCAAGAGCATCGTCGGCAAGATC
>JBDHDY010000254.1:0-10637 GCA_039591275.1 Gemmatimonadota bacterium
TCGCACCACGGGCACCGCGCAGCCGATCGCGGACGTCATCGGTCTCGACGTCACGCTCATCGACGTGGGCGACGCATACGCCCGCACCATGGCTGAGAGGATCCGTTCCGAGCACGTGGGAGAGGTCGTCGTCGTGGTGAGTCACAGCAACACAGTGCCGGAAATCATCCGAGAGCTTGGCGCCGGGCCGGTCCCGACGATCGAGGACCATGAGTATGACGACCTTTACATCGTGACGCTGACAGGGGACGGCCGTTCGAAGCTTCTTGCGTTGCGCTACGGGCGAGAGACAGGGTAGCCTCCACCCTCCCCGCACGACCCGCTGCCGGCTACCAGCGGCCGGCGTCCAGCTGTGGCAGGTGACCCGGTGGTTGGGCAGGGCCCTCTCACTTCTCACCTCTCCCTTCCACCCCCACCCCCCAGCTGTGGCGAGGTGACGCGTCCCGAACTCACCGTCGCTCCCCGCTCCCTCGTCTCTCCTCCCATACCCTACACCCTACACCCTACACCCTACTTCCCTTACAACGTTTTACCCGCTGGCGACGTCCAATGGTTGAGGATCGAGATTTGACGATGCGCAACTATATGCTAGGTTCTTAGCATATAATGTTGATATTTTAGCAGTTGTGCTCGTGGCGCGAAGTCGCTGCGCGACGGTTTGGGGAGATGGTGCATCGTGTTCCTGTAAGTCCCCGACCGCCCACCGCTGGCAGCCATTTGCTGGCAGCTCAATGCAGGAGACCCATCATGGCGTACGCTGACTCCCCTCTCATCGAGTTGTCCGGAGTGAAAAAGGTGTTCCATGCCGACGATGTGGAGACTCACGCGTTGTCTGAGATCCATCTGGTCATTGGGCAGGGGGAATACGTGGCGGTGGCGGGTCCTTCTGGCGGCGGGAAGACGACTCTGCTTTCCATCCTGGGGCTGCTCGACACGCCGACGAGTGGCCGATATCGGCTTGCTGGGAAGGAGGTAGCTGCATTGAGCGCTGCTCAACGGGCGCAGATTCGAAACCGGCAGATCGGTTTCATCTTCCAGGCCTTCAATCTGATCGGCGATCTCACTGTCTTTGGGAACGTCGAGCTTCCGCTCAAATACCGTAGAATGCCCGCGGCAGAACGACAGCAGAGGGTACGGCAATCGTTGGAGCGCGTGGGGATGTCTCATCGCATGCGGCATTATCCCGCCCAGCTCTCGGGAGGGCAGCAACAGCGAGTGGCGGTGGCGCGGGCCGTCGCTGGCGACCCAACTATCCTCCTCGCCGATGAGCCGACCGGGAACCTCGACTCGCGCAACGGAGAGTCGGTGATGCAATTACTCGACGAGCTGCACAACGACGGAGCGACGATCTGCATGGTGACGCACGATCCGCGCTACGCCAACCACGCGGCTCGAACCGTGAGCCTCTTTGACGGGCGGGTGGTAGAGGAAACGATTGCGGCGTGAGGGAACCGCCGCCACCCTGGCGGTATCGCGGTAGGTCTTTGCTGTGGTTCACCTTACCGCCTTACTGCCTTACCGCCCTACCGATCCCTCTTGACAGGCCAATACCAGATGCTAAATTTTTAACATAGTTACCAGCTAGCCACAGCTAACCACCTACGGAGTAGCAGATGGCCAACGCGGCGCACAAGAACCTGAGCAGGCGGGAGCGCCAGATCATGGACATCGTCTACCGCTTCGGCAGGGCGACGGCGGGAGATGTGCTTGACAACCTCGACGACCCTCCGAGCTACTCTGCCGTGCGTGCGCTCCTTCGGATTCTCGAAGAGAAGGGGCATCTGCGACACGAACAGGACGGCCCACGTTACGTATACCTACCCACGGTTTCTCGCGATCGCGCGCGGCGGTCGGCGCTCAAGGGTATGGTCAAAACGTTCTTCGATGGTTCGGCCGAGCAGGCGATGGCTGCACTGTTGGACCTGTCGGTTTCCAAGATGTCCGACGAGGAGTTGGATCGTCTTGGTGAGCTGATCGAGAACGCCAGAAAAGAGGGACGGTGACCGTGTCATTGTTAACGGCGTTTCTAGAGCTGACGGATCTGCCCGGCGGGCCGGGAGCCTGGTTGGTGTTTCTGGCGGACGTCTCGGTAAAGGCCTCAGTCTTGCTGCTCGCAGCGGGCGGTGCGGCTTTGATGCTGCGGGATGCTGCAGCTGCGCTGCGGCACTTCGTATGGGCTCTGGCGCTGGGCAGCGTGCTCGCTCTTCCATTGTTGTCGCTGGTCCTTCCGGAATGGCGGGTGCCGGTTCGCTCCATCATTCCCGAGGGCAGAGTCGTTGAGGAAGGATCAGCCCCTTCGATGGTCGCGGCGCTGGCCGCGAAGGCGCCCGGTGCCACGGCACCTCAGGTCGCGGTGATTCCGCAGACCGCTGAGGCACGCCTGGCAACCTCGCCGACGGCGGGCGTCACACCGCCGAACAGGGGACTATCCACTTCGGCAGCAGCGACCCCGCCCCGCAGCGGCTTCGCCGTTCCCATCCTCGATGGAAGTACGTGGGCGATGCTGATTTGGTGGATCGGTGCGTCGGTTGTGATGTGCGTGCTGGGTATCGGTCTGCTGCGCGTGTGGAACATGGCACGTTGTGGCCGCCCCGTAACGGATCCCGAGTGGCTAGCGCTTCTGGACTCCGTAGCTCGTCGCCTCGAAGTGGGGAGGACGGTGACGTTGCTCGAGACGCCCCACGGCATGACGCCCATGACGTGGGGATCCCGCAAGCCAGTGATTCTCATTCCAGCGAGCGCGCTCGAGTGGTCGCGGTCGCGGCGCCGCGATGTGATGCTGCACGAGCTGGCGCATGTCAAACGTCACGACTATGTGACACAGCTCTTCGCCCGGTTCGCGTGTGCGCTGTACTGGTTCAATCCCCTCGTGTGGCTTGCCGCCCGGCAGTTGCGGGTCGAGCGTGAGCACGCGTGTGATGACGAGGTGTTGAGCGCCGGAGCAAAGCCGTCCGAGTACGCTACTCATCTCTTGGAGATCGCCCGCTCGCTAAAGGCGTCATCGTCTACGGTGTTTGCCACTGTTGCCATGGCGCGCCCGTCACAACTCAGCGGGCGTTTGCTTGCGGTGCTAGACGTGACGAAGAGCCGCCGCTCCGTGACGAAGGCAACCTCGCTGTTCACCTGGGTTGTGGCTGCGGCTCTGGTGGTTCCCCTGGCATGTGCTCAGCCCGCGAGCTCCACCGTTCGGCAACCCACACCTGCCGTCGTCACCGAGCGTGCGACGCCGGCGATCGAGGTCGCTGCGGCAGCTGCGGAACCGGCTCCGGATCGCAGAGCCGTTGTGACGAATGCTGCACGCCCGCCCACGTGGAGCGTTGCACGGCAGTGTGACGAGTCGCGCAACCAGCGCCCCCGCAGCATTCAGGAGAATGTGAACGATGATCGCCGCCGGACGCGCTGGCAGGACGGTCCGTGTGAAGGTGAGGTCGAGATTCGCGGCGATGCTTTCTTCAACGACGACTTCACCGACATCGACAACCTCGCGCGCGGTGGTTCGTTCTCCATCGAGCTATATGATGGAGACATTGAGCGGCGCGTGGAGATTCGACGCCGCGGCGCCGGGGGACTGGAGCGTCGGTGGTTCGTTGACGGTCGCGAGCAGGCGTACAACGGTGAGGCCCGCGCATGGTTGACCGAGGCGCTAACGGACTACTTCAGACACTCCTCGCATAAAGCCGAAGAGCGCATTACCTGGATCCTAGCCACCCGTGGGGTGGATGGCCTCCTCCAGGAGGCGTCGCAAACCCATGGTGGCTATATCAAGCGCGTCTATTTCCAGGAGGCCATCCGGTCCGGTGAGCTCTCCACTGCGCAGATCGGGCAACTCATCGACCAAGCAGCAGATGAGATCTCATCGGACTTCGAACTGGCACAACTCCTCCGGGCCGTGCCGCCGAACGAGCTTCACGATTCCAGTCTACGGCGGACCTATGTGGCAGCCGCAGCCGACATCGATTCGGATTTCGAGAAGAGGCGCGTCCTGTCGACGATTCTCGAGCAGGAAGGACTCAGCGAGGAAGTGGTCGAGAGCCTCCTCCGGACCGCAGCCACCATGGACTCCGATTTCGAGTTGGCCCAGCTGTTGACCCACATCGGCGATCGTTACCTGATGGACGTGCAGCTTCGCGCGATGTACCTGCAGGCTGCCGACCAGATCGACTCGGATTTCGAGCGTCGCCGAGTACTCTCAGCTCTGTTGCAGCAGGAGGATTTGAGCAACGAGGTGCTGCTGCTGCTGCTCAACACCGCGGCAGAGATCGACTCGGACTTCGAGCTACGTCAGGTATTGGTGGGTGCTGCCGACCGCTACGTGATTGACGATGCGCTGCGCGTGGCGTTCTTCGATGCGGTTAACACGGTGGATTCCGACTTCGAGCATCGCAACGTGTTGCAGGCCGTGCTCGCGCGAGGGAGGACCACCCCGTCGGTGCAACAAGCCATTCTCGAGTCGGCGATCGAGATTGAGTCCGACTTCGAGCTGGCGCAGCTCCTCACGGAAATCTCAGGATCGTATCTGGGCAACGATGCAATGCGGTCCACCTTCTTCCAAACGGTCGAGACCCTGGACTCTGACCACGAGCGCCGCAGGGTGCTCATGGCGCTGATAGAGGGTGAAGGCGTGAGCCGGGCGGTGGTGCTCGACGCCGTGATGGCTGTGCGGGACATGAACTCCGACTTCGAGAAAGGCCAGATCCTGACCGAAATCGCCAGGCGCTACCGCGAGGACGAATCCATACGCTCGGCGGTGATGGAGGCGGCGGATACGATCTCTTCCGATCACGAGTACGGCAGGGTCATGTCGGCGGTGAGAGGGCGCGGAGGGCGTTAGCTGCCAGCTGTGAACCGGTAATCGAGGGGGATTGGCGATTGCAGATCTGCAATTTGCATTCTGCAATCTGCTACTCCCCCCTCCTCCCTCCTCCCTCCTCCCACGTCCTACACCCTACACCCTACACGCCTCTTCCGAATCTGGCATATAGGTCCCACCAGCGCACACCTGTGCTGCAGCGCTTAATCCCAACCCGTTGTGCCATACCACCTTGCCGAAGTACAGTTGCTGCGGCATAGTGGTAGCAACTGCGCGTTACAATCTGTCACAGGAACGGTGGTCACATAGCGCCCATGGTGCAGAGTCTCCCGAGAATCGCCACGGTTATCGGCTTGCTGTTGGCAGGGTCATCCCACGCCCGTGCAGCGGCCGATCCGGCCGAAGCGTACGCGGATGTTGAAAGCCAGACCAAGGCGCGGCTCCTTGCAGACCGACTTGGTCCCTGGGCCTACGTCGTTGCACCCCTGTTCATGATAGTAGTGGCGATTCTTCCTATTCCCGCAGAGATACCCGCGCTGCTCAACGGTATCGTGTTCAACATGTTCCTGGGCACCTTCATCACATGGGGAGGTGCCTTGGTTGGGGCTGTCATGAGTTTTGAGATCGCGCGCCGATGTGGGCGGCCGTTTTGCGAGCGCCTGGCTCGCCCGACGCTCATCATGCGCGCCGACCGCCTTGTGGCATCGGCCGGATGGCCGGGGCTGATCTTCTTGCGCTTGGTTCCGGCGGTGGCGTTCACGGCGATCAATTGGGCATCCGGACTCACCTCGATGAGCCGCTGGACCTTCTTATGGACGACCGCCGTGGGTATCTTGCCGGGCGCGATCTTGTTCACGATGTCCGGGAGAGGTGTGGCGGCCGTGTACCAGATGAGTCCTGCCGCCGCCGCAGGAATCCTCGTCCTTGCGGTGCTGGTCGGCTGGTGGACGGTGGCCAGGTATCGACGCCGCCCGCTTAGGCGCTGGACCGGCGAGTTCGGTGCCACCGCTTTGTGACGACGGCCCTCGACCCTAGCGCGCTCCGGCGTGTCCGCTGCAAGCGACTAACTGGCACGTGCGGATGGGAAGTTGTACACTTCGCTGCCTGTGGCATCTGATATTCTAGAGCACTGATCCATCCCGGTCTCAGAGCCGGGAGCTGGCCGCTGGCCGCTTCCCCTTTGCACATAGATCACAACACCGGTGTGGTGTGCGCCCGACGATATCCGCACGCCGTCCACCGCGAGAATCGTTCGCCTCGCACGTCGTAGGGGACGCCGCAGGGGTCAATCTGGAGGGCAAGGATAATGAGATCTTTGTTACACTCTATTCGAGGATCGGGAGCCTTGGGAGCACTGAGCGTGATCGTTGCAGCGACGGTCGTTGCGTCAGTGGTTGCCCCAGCCGCATCGCAGTCCGCTTCGGGCGGGAACGGGGTCGTGGCTTTCGTCAACGTGAACGTGGTTCCCATGGATCGGGAGGGCGTACTTGCGGGCCAGACGGTGATCGTGCGGCACGGGCGGATCTTCGAGATGGGCCCGACGGGAGGGGTGATTGTGCCGCGCGATGCAATGCGCATCGATGGGGCCGGCAAGTATCTGATGCCGGGCTTGGCGGAGATGCATGGCCACATGCCGTCGGGTGACTTCGCGGATGAGACCATGTTCCTGTACCTGGCGAACGGCGTCACCACGGTTCGTGGCATGTTGGGACAGTCGGGTCACCTGGAGCTCCGGGGCCAGACAGCCACCGGCGATGTCCTGGGTCCCACGCTGTATCTGGCGGGACCAAGCTTCAGCGGAGGCTCCATCGACTCACCTGCACAGGCTGAGCAGCGGGTGCGCCGGCAAAAAGAGGAAGGTTGGGATCTTCTGAAGATTCACCCCGGCTTGACCCTCGCTGAATACGACGCCATGGCGCGTACGGCCTGGGAAGTCGGCATGCGCTTCAGTGGGCACGTCCCCGCAGACGTGGGGATCGTGCATGCGATCAAGATGGGGCAGGAGACGTTCGACCATCTCGACGGATACCTCGAGCAGATCGACGCCACCGACGGGCCCATCGATGAGACTCGCCTCGCTGAGTTGGTGCAGATGACCAAAGACGCCGGTGCAGCGGTCGTGCCGACTATGGTGCTGTGGGAACATGTCGTTGGCCTCGGCGACGTGGAAGCGCAGCGCCACTGGCCGGAGATGCGTTATTGGCCGGAGCAGCCGCGTCAGGGTGTGCCGGCCATCCAGAATTGGGTGCAGCGGCAAACGAACCTGCGCAACAGTGCGAACTGGAGCGAAGCGGCGGCGAGACAACTGGCGGCGAATCGCAAACAGCTGCTCCAGGCCTTGAACGACGGCGGCGTCAGGATTCTCATGGGAACGGACTCGCCGCAAATCTTCAGCATTCCCGGCTTCTCCATCCACCGGGAGATG
The DNA here is from genome assembly GCA_039591275.1 of Gemmatimonadota bacterium. Taxonomy (GTDB): domain Bacteria; phylum Gemmatimonadota; class Gemmatimonadetes; order Gemmatimonadales; family GWC2-71-9; genus JBDHDY01. Next base: position 7,236 of record JBDHDY010000254.1, read on the forward strand.
CAAGCTATGGTCGAGGCCGGTATGACGCCTTATGAGGTCCTGCAGTCCGGGACGAAGAACGTAGGCGAATACTTCCAGCGTCAGGACGCATTCGGGACGGTGGCCGTCGGCAAACGCGCCGACCTGATTCTCGTGAACGGGAATCCCCTCGAGGACGTTGGACACGTGGCAGACCGGGCGGGCGTCATGGTTCGGGGGAGGTGGCTCACGGAGAGCGAGATTCAGCAGCGTCTAGAAGCAATTGCAGGTGGGCTGACGAGCTAGCCGCCCCGCCCCGCCAGCCCCCCGGAGCGGGGAGCGGGGAGCGGGGAGCGGGTTGCCGCCCACCCCACCACCCCGCCGGAGCGGAGAGCAGGGAGCGGGTTGCCGCCCCACTCCGCTCCCCGCCGGTGGGTGGAGAGGTGGAAGTGTCCGCTCCCCGCTCCGGGGTGGCGGTTGGGCGGTGTGGTGGGGCGGGGCGGCTAGTACGCCAGCGCCCAGCCTTCCCGTCGCCGGTCGGCCCCCGCTCGCTTCATGCCGCTCTGCGGGTCGATCAGAATCGCCTGGGCCCCGCCGAACTCAGCCGTCCAGCCACTCCTGGCGCGCACCACATAGCCTCTCTCCGATAGGGCGTCCCGAACCTCCTGCGAGACCCGGTCTGGGGGCGTCGATGGCCTCCTGTGGTGTCATCCCAAAGAGTAGGACGTTGTTGAGCACCTGAACGTGGGTGTGGGTCTGACCGTCCCCTCCGGGCGTCCCGAAGGCGAGCCACGGATTGCCGTCTCGGAGAGCCATTACCGGTGCAAGAGTGTGGTATGGTCGACGGCCCGGCGCAAACACGTTGGGGTGTGACTCGTCGAACCGGAACAGCGAGCCACGGTTCTGCAGCACCACTCCCGTGCCGGGGACTACCAATCCAGACCCGAACGAGTGGAACAGGCTTTGAATCATAGAGACCACGTTGCCTCGTTCGTCCACCGCGGTGATATACACCGTGTTGGGGTGGTCGTCGTCATCTTCGGCGAGTGGTGGCGGTGCATTCCCTGACGGATCGATGGTTGTGGCGAGCTGTGCGAGGCGCGTCTGATCGAGGAGCTGTTCCACCGTCACGCGCATTGCTGCTGGGTCGGCAACGCTCGTGTCGCGGTCGGCGACCGCCAAGCGAATCGCCTCAGCCAACGTGTGGAGATAGTCTGCCGAGTTGTGGTTCAGCCCCTCGAGGTCAATGTGACTCAACAGGGTGAGTTCTTCGAGCAGCGCCACGCCTTGTGTGTTGGGAGGAAACGCCAGCACCTGCAGGCCCCCGTATTCGGTGCTGATGGGCTCCGTCCACTCGGGACTGTATGCAGCCAGATCTTCCTCCCGCAACAGACCGCCACGGTCCTCTAAAAACTCCGCTATCCGGCTTGCCGTCTCACCCTTGTACATCTCTTCCGGGCCGTTCGCCTGAATGCGCTGGAGTGTCTGAGCGAGATCGTCCACTCGGAGGGTCGAGCCAGCCTGCGGGGGTGACCCTCCGGGCAGGAAGATTGCGGCCGCGGCGGGCTCGGCCTCGAGCTTGCTCTGCTGTCCGGTGATATCCAACGAGAGTCGCTCCGAGACTGGAAGCCCACCGCTTGCCAGATTCACCGCCGGGGCCAGCGCATCGGACCATGAGATCGTTCCGAAGCGATCGAGCGCCTCGGCCCATCCGCCCACGGCTCCGGGCACAGATACGCTCATAGGCCCTGTGGCAGGAAGAGCATCCAGCCCGTCTCGGCGCAGCTGCGCCAGCGTCTTGGCGGTCCCCGACCGGCCCGAGCCGTTGAGCGCTTGCACGCTGCCCGTTCCGGCGTCGTAATACAGCAGGAACATGTCTCCGCCGACGCTGTTCATATGGGGCCTCGCCACTGCCAGCATCGCTGCCATGGTGATCGCTGCGTCGATGGCATTGCCCCCCGACTGCAGCACGGCGAGGCCGGCCTCGGCAGCCAGCGGGTGGCCCGCGGTTACGGCACCGTTCGCTCCCTGGGCATCGCGCCCACTCTCGGTTGAGCCCATGCCTGCACAGGCGGTCGTGGCGAGCAAAATGATCGGAGTTGCCGGGATGCGGTGATTCATTATGGTTATCCTGGGCTTCGAGTCCGGTGAGAGGATAGCGCGTTTTGGGGCAGTGCAGAAGAGAAGGGGGGGAGCGGGGAGCAGGGAGCGGGACCCCTATCTAGATTCCACTCTATTCCCGTCAGGAGCTTTTTCGCTTTGGAGTCCTCGACCGTGAAACCTCAACCTCCAGACGAACCCCGCAATCACCGCTGGTTCTTGATCCTGGTGGGGATCATCTCACTCCTCGCGGTACCGTTCGTCTTCATCGGAAGAGAGGTGGTGTTCTTTCTCGGGCTCCCCATCTGGCTCTGGTGGAGCATCACCTTCACGCTGGCCCTTGGCGCGTTGAACATCTGGGGAATCCTCCGGTACTGGAAGGACGACCGGTTTGATTGACCTCGAGTTCGATCTCGTCTTTTGGTGCGCCATCTATGTCGTGGTGCTTCTCGTCATTGGAAGCTTCGCGCGGCAGGCGAGGAAAGAAGAGACGCTCAGCGATTATTTCCTTGCCGGTCGATCGATGGGGTTCATAGTATTCCTGACGACCCTCTTCGCGACGCAGTACAGCGGCAATTCGTTCTCGGGATTCCCAGGTCAGACCTATCGGGAAGGGCTGGCCTATTTCATGAGCGTGACGTTTGTGGTGGGGATCGCGGCCGGGTACATGCTTTTTGCACCGCGTCTTTTCTCCCTCTCGCGACAGTGTCGCTATCTGACACCGACGGATTTTCTCGATGATCGGTTCAAGAGCCCGGCCCTGAACTTCATCTCGGCAGCGATGTTCGCTGTCGTGCTGCTGAACTTCCTGCTGGCGCAGCTCATGGCGCTGGGTATTGGATGGGGGTGGTTAGTGGTGGAGCTGTGGTGTTGGCGTATGTGCTGATGGGTGGCATGCGGGCCGTGGCTTGGACGGATGTGTTGCAGGGATCGCTATTGGTCGTAGGAGTCCTTGTGATCCTGGTGCTGGTGTGGGTTGAGGTCGGATCGCCTACGTCGGTGGTGCGTACCGTGCAGCTGTTGCGCCCTGAGATGGTGGCGAATCCCGATCTGGAAACCAGTTTTGTCTGGCTCAGCAATTTCTTTCTGCTGGCTCTGGGCGCACCGCTCTACCCGCAAGCCATCCAGCGCGTGTATGCAGCAAAGAAGCTCAAGCATTTGCGAACCACGCTGGTGGTGATGGCTATCCTTCCGCTGATCGTCATTTCTACGGTCATCTTCATCGGGGCTGCGGGCATCGCCCTCTTCCCGGAGCTGGACAGATTCGCATCTGATCAGGTGACCTTTCGCGTGCTGACGTACCTCGTCGAAAGCAACGCGTTGGCGTATTACCCGGCGCTCATT
>JBDHDY010000255.1:0-5219 GCA_039591275.1 Gemmatimonadota bacterium
GTCTTGCGCGCTCCGTAGCGTAACCAGATGTCGCACTTGAGCATCAGCCTCCGAAGCGGCGTCCCCGCCAGCCAGCGCCCTGCTCGGTGAATCCAGTGCCGGTAATCCTTATTGTAGGGACAAACCCGGATACAGATTGAGCAGTCGCTGTTCTGCCGCACCCAAAATCCAAAACACTTCTCCGCATCGACGCTCCACTTCCGGACACCCTTGAGGTTGGACACGTTGTGCGCTCGGTCGGAGGGGACGTCGTCGGGGATAGCCCTCGGCGGGCAGGCAGCGGTGCACCGACGGCAGATCGCGCAAAACTGCTTCACGCCGAACGCCACCGGTTTGTCACGAGCAAGCGGAAGATCGGTAAATATCTTGCCGAGCCTCACCCGAGGGCCAAACTCCTTGGTGATCAATAAGCCGTGGCGGCCGTACTCCCCAAGGCCCGCTTGAATGGCAAGGGGGATGGCGAGCGCCGAATCGTTCAAGCTCGCCACTGCACGATAACCCAGGTTTCGGATGTATTGCGCCAACGAAAGTACGGTGACCACGTCCCTCGCGTACCCCAATCCGGTTGCCGCTCCACTCAGTGCCGACGGAACCGTTTTCACAAGGTCGTAATCCATCGAAATGGCCGTCACGACGACGCTTGTCAAGTCGGCCGGCAGATCGCTGGGCTTGTCCGACTGGGTTTGGGCGCTGTACTTGTGCGCATAAACCCAGCGTTCGTCGTACGCGGCGATCCCCACGAGATCGGCGCCGAACGCCTTCGCCACTTGTTTGATTTCTGTGCTCATTGCGTCGGGGGATTCAACCGGCCGCCTCTCCTCTGCGCCGTCCCGCAGCACACTATAGGTATCCAGAAACCCCTCGCGCCGGTCCTCCTCTTCTTTCAGCTCCGCGAAGACGTCCGGCACGTGCCACGCAGCGTTCCGAACGGAATAGTCCCGGTGGGTGAACCCGTCGACGGACCGGAAGTGCTTGAGCGGCTTACGGTACGTTTCATAGAAGGTCTCGGTCTTCTTCGAACGGACTGTTGGATCCCAAAACGCACGGCAAAAGATGTCGTACTTCTGGTTGAAGCGCTGGAAGTCATCGAGGACCGCAAACGCGCTCTCGTCACTGGGGTCACGGCTGCTCTCGTCACGGGCCATCGCTCGCGCTCCGGGCTCGGCGGTGTTCGGATACGTTACTCCGGGAGGGAGGATTTAGCGAGGGGAGCCAGAAAAGCGCAGGCACGTTGACGGGGCAGCCCACCTGAGCTTGGCACGGAGAGCAAAAGCGACCCCGTTGACTGAGGTCGCTCCGTATCGGAAGGGAAGGTTCCCCGGCGACCGCTGCCTACTCGCGAGTTGTAAATATCTGCGTTTATCTGTTCACTCAGTGCAATCCGTGGCCTTATTCGTATCGCAACGCCACTATCGGATCCACACTGGTCGCCCGTCGGGCCGGCACGATGCTGGCGAGGACACCAACGATGATGATGACGATGGCTATCGTGGCAAAGATCAGGGGATCGCGAGTCTGTCCTTGAAACATGAGGATCGCCACGACGTTGGAGAGCCCGAACGCCATCACCATGCCTATGCCCAAACCAATGCCAAGCTGCACAAACCCCTGGCGGAGCACCAACTTGACGACATCCCGCCCGCCGGCCCCCAAAGCCATCCTGATGCCCATCTCTTGTACTCGGCGGCTCACCGAGAAGGACAGCACCCCGTACAGACCCACCGAAGCCATGAAGAGCGCCGCTGCACCAAAGGCAATGAACAACGCGCCGAAGACCCTGTATGGCCAGGTGTTGTCGTTGATCACTTCCTGCATGCTGTAAATCCAATACATCGGCAAGTCCGGATCCACCGTGCGTATTGCGCGCCGCACGTCCGGCGTCATGGTCATCGGGGCCCCACCACGCGCCGCAACTACGATGCTAATGAATCTGGTGTCAAACTGTGCCAGAGGTACATAGTAGCCCGCCGGATCTTCTTCAGGCCCGAAGTTCCTCATCATCAGATTCGGCACTACCCCAACAATACTTCTCCACTCGTTCTCGCCGTCATCACCGGCCTCACGGAATCGGCGCCCAAGTGCGTTCTCCCCCGGGAAGAACCGCTCAGCGAAGCGCTGGTTGACGATCGCCACCAGAGGTGCGTCGCTGTCGTCCTGCAACGTGAAATCGCGACCCTGCAAAACATCCACACCGAACGTTTGGAAGAAGTTGGGCGTGGCAGCAGCGGTGTAGGCCCTCGGATGGTCCTGGTCCGTTTCATACGTCTCGCCCTCGATCGCCAACCTCGGGCGTCCGGCTCCGGCGGTGGGCAGGTTTGTCGTCAGGGCCACCGAACGCGCCGCTGGCATCGCCTCCAGACGCTGTACCAGGTTGCGATAGAATTGCGTCTGGGCCTCTGCATCGGGGTAATCCGCTTCAAACAGGCCGATCCGTGACGTGAAGATGTCATCGATCGCGAAGTTGTAGTCGAGGTTGCGTAACTCGACGATGTTTTTCGTCATGAGTCCAGCGCCGACGAGCAGGGCGCAGGATAGCGCCACCTCGCCCACCACCAGTACCTTGCTCAACTTGCCCAGCTGCAGGCTCGAGCTGCCCCTGGCCTCGTCCTTCAGGATTCCGTTCACGTCCGTTCTCGAGATCTGAACGGCCGGCGCCGCCCCCGATGCGAGGCTGGTCAGGAGCGTAATGCCGAACACGAACAACAGAATTGGGAGATCGAGAGTGAACTCCATGTAGTACGGCTTGCCAGGCGGGATCGCCGCATTGAAGAGGTAGACACCGTAGTAGCCGATCCCGGCACCCAAAGCCCCACCTGCGCCGGAGAGTATCAACGCTTCAGAGAAGAACGGAAAAATGACGCTGAGCGAGCTCGCACCAAGAGCCGAGCGCACTGCCGCCTCCTTGGTGCGAAGCGCCGCTCGGGCAAGGAGCAAGTTGGCCACATTGGAGCACGCAATGAGCAGCACGAAGACGGTCGCCACCATCATGGCACTAAACAGGGCCACGAGTTCCGGACCGGCGTCCTGCTCGACGATCGTCGAGAACAGGGCGCCGACTCCCTCGTTTGACTCGGGATATTCCTGGGCGAGGCGCTGAGTGATCAACTCGAATTCGAGCTTTGCCTGCTCGACCGTTACACCTTCCCTGAGGCGACCAATAACACGGAGTGTTGAGCCGTCTCCACGCTTGGCGAGCCGGGGACGGCGATCCCCCAGCGGCACCCAGAGATCCTGGTCCTGCGGAAACCGGAATCCCTGCGGCATCACGCCAATGATCGTAGCAGGCAGGCCGTTGACCTTGAGTGCTGTGCCCACAACCGCGGGATTCCCTTCGTAGCGCTCCTGCCAGACGGTGTACCCCAGCAGAAGTGTGAACGGCGCTCCTGGGAGGTCGTCTGCCGCTTGAAAGGTCCGACCAACGACCGGGCGCACGCGCAGCAGATCGAAGGTGTTGGCATTCACAAACCCACCGCGGTAACGCTCGGGTCCCTCCGGCCCAGTGATGTTGACCGTACCCACGTAGTATCCCGCCAACCCTTCGAACGACTGCTGTTGCTCGCGCCAATCGTAGAGGTCGTGCTGAGTCACCCCCATCTGCTGGATGTCCTCTGAGGGGTTGGTCCTCATCAGCATCACGATGCGATCAGGCTCCGGGACGCCTAGGCCCCGGAAGAACACGCCGTAGATGATGCTGAACATGGTGGTGCACAGGCCGATGCCGAGCCCGAATGCCAGGATGGCGATGGCGGCGGAGCCCGGCTTCTTGGCGAGTGCGCGGGCGCCGAACTTGAGGTCCTTAATCAGAGATCCCACGACAGCTTCCTCGTGCAGGTACGAGTGACGGCGTCATCGCGGCGTCCGGATTAGTGGGAAGAAGCGGCACCATCCCCGTCTGCCGCTCTGGACCTTACGGGTTGGGGTGGCGGTGCGTTTCAGGGATGCATTAGGGAGAAGGGAGAAGGGAGAAGGCCCTTCACCTCCCCACCGGTGAGGCGAGCCTGCAGTTGGTAAGACATGAGGGGATGGGCGGCCGGGCCTTCTCCCTTCCTACTTCTCCCTTCTCCCTATAAGTCGCTTTCAGTTCCCCGTTACACCGAAGACGCAATCCTCTCCAGCAACTCCACGTTCCGTAGCCCTTCTCTGCCGTCCACCTCAGGAGGCCTGCCCTCCGCAACAGCGGCCGCGAAGTCGAGCAGTTCTCCCTCAAAAGGATTGACCGGCGTGAACCGCAGCTCTCCATTCCGGTCGCGCACCGTTCCGCGGCCGTGAGGTCCCGACGTTCCCTCGCACACGGCGTATCCGCTACTGCCATACACCTCGACACGGGATGGTGCCGCAAACTGTACCGAAGAGCAGAACTCGGCCGTAGCTCCCGACTCGAAACGAAGCACGGCAACGGCTGTTTCGTCGTGTGGTCCCCGCCACACGGAGCGGCTGATGACGCTCGATACCGCCTCCACTTCCCCACACGAAGGCTTCATGAACCACCGTATGAGGTCCAGGCAGTGCGTTCCCACACCTGCCAGACTCCACCACCGGCCCACTTCGGGCGACGCCCGCCAGTTGCCGGCATCCGGTGCCAGGAGGCTCCACTGGACCCGCATGTGGCGGAGCTCACCGAGCTCCCCTGCCCGAACCGCATCCGCTACCAGCCGGTGGCCGCCGTGCCACCGTAAGTGGTAGGCAACCCCCAGCACGACCGCTGCCGCTTCGCACTCCGCGACTATGGAGGCGCCTTCCTCAGCGGAGGTGGCCATCGGCTTTTCAATGAACACGTGTTTGCCCGCCCGTGACGCAGTTATTGCCTGTTGCGCATGTAACCGATCGGGTGTGGCGACGATGACGCCATGTAAGCCAGTATCCTTCACGAGCTCGTCAAGACTCGTGTATCCAGGCGTTGGGGAAGCGGCACCGTGACGGGTCGCGAAATCGCTGGCCCGTTCCGGGCTTCGGCTCAGCACGCTCCACAGTTGGACTCCTGCCGTCGCTGCAAGCGCCGGAGCAAGCTGTGTCTCCGCAATGCGGCCGGTGCCGAGAAGGGCCAGGTTGAGCATCCTAAAGCTTTCCTTAAATAGTAGAGTGCTGGGCCACGGGACTTGCACCCATCGGACGATGAGTGCTATAACCACAACATCAAGATGTAAACCATCAACGTGTGAGCAAACTATGAGAAAAGTCGGATTTCTCTGCATCCTGCTGCTCAGCCAGCCCACCCTCCT
>JBDHDY010000256.1:0-5823 GCA_039591275.1 Gemmatimonadota bacterium
GCGCCACAACGGTAACGTGAGTGAAGCGGCGGAGGCGCTCGGACTCAGTCGCAGCGCGCTGTATCGGCGGCTGCAGCGGCAAACGGACGATGACTCCTGACACACGGGGCAAGCGAAAGCCCCTACGACACGAACGACGCGTCGTCTTGCTGGCCCTCCTCGCTGGCTTGCCTGCACTGCTCGTTGCTCTCGTACTTCTTTGGAACGGCGACTTCTCCGCAAAGGTGCAGTGGACGTTCTCGGTGATTATCACCTCGGCGTGGCTGGGGTTCGGGTTGGCGTTGCGCGAGCAGGTGGTTCGCCCACTGCAAACCATTTCGAACATGCTCGCTGCGTTGCACGAGGGGGATTACTCCATCCGCGCACGCCAACTCCGGACCGACGATGCCGTCGGCCTGGCGATGCTGGAAGTCAATACGCTTGGCGAAACCCTCCGCGAACAGCGGCTTCACGCCGTCGAGGCAACCGCTGGGGAAGGTGATGGAGGAAATCGACGTTGCCGTGTTTGCGTTTGACGGCAACGAGCGTCTCAAGCTCGTCAACCGAGGTGGCGAACGTCTCCTTTCGAAGGCGTCGGGGGACCTCCTCGGCAGAACGGCCGACGAACTCGGCCTGGCCCACTGTCTCAAGGGACAGACCCCGCGGCTGCTCGACGCGCCGTTCCCGGGCGAGGGGGGTCGCTGGGAGCTGCGACGGAGCCTTTTTCGGGAAAGTGGCCTGTCGCACCAGTTGGTGGTCCTCTCTGATCTCACCCGTGCACTCCGCCAGGAGGAACGACAAGCGTGGCAACGCCTCGTGCAGGTGCTCCGTCATGAAATAGGAAACTCGCTTGCCCCTATTAGATCTCTGGCCGGCACGATGCGCCGCTTGCTTATGAGAGACCCGCGGCCTCCTGATTGGGAGGGAGATCTCCAGCAGGGGCTCAACGTCATCGCAGAACGATCCGGGGCCCTCAGCCGATTCATGGCGGCCTACGCCAAGCTCACACACCTCCCTGAACCCAAGCTGCAACCTCTTGACGTAGAGAATTGGGTTCGTCGCATCGTTGGCCTGGAAACGCGTCTCCCCGTACAGGTCGTTTCGGGTCCACCTGTCTCGATACGTGCGGACGGCGATCAGCTCGACCAGCTCCTCATCAACTTGGTGCGCAACGCTGTCGACGCCGCGCTCGAGACCGGGGGCGGCGTCCAGGTCGGGTGGCTCGAGCACAATCAAACCGGTCGATTTCTCGACGTGTGGATAACGGACAACGGGCCCGGACTCTCCAATACCACCAATCTCTTCGTTCCGTTCTTCACGACGAAGCCGCAGGGTTCGGGCATCGGGCTCGCTTTGAGCCGTCAGATCGCAGAAGCCCACGGCGGAACGCTGACACTGGAGAACCGACCTGACACCAAGGGCTGTGAAGCTCGCGTCCACTTGCCAGTGAATACTGGCTGACGCGCCCCAACCCTCCTACTCGTCGATTAACCCAATCCCCACCCGTTGAGGGCCATTGTCACCGTCGGTAAATTCCGCCAGTAAGGCCATACGTGCGCAGATACGTAGCTGCTCCCGCAAAACTCTGCGCACAGTCCACCAGCGGAGAAATCCGAATGACATCAACACCGGTTTCAACCGCGTCTCCCCTGACCGCCCTGACCGAAGACGAGGCGATGTTCCGGGATGCGGTTCGTGACTTTGCAGAGTCAGAAGTTCGCCCTCGCGTGGACGCGATGGAGCAAGCAGCCGAGTTCGACCGCACACTGATCCCGAAGTATGCAGAACTCGGCCTCATGGGGATCGACGTGGACATGGACCTCGGAGGTGCGGGAGGGACGTTCTTCATGTCCATTCTCGCCGTCGAGGAGTTGTCTGCCGTGGATCCTTCCGCGGCCATCCTCGTTGACGTGCAAAACACGCTCGTCAATGCACCGCTGCTCTTGTGGGGAAATGACGACCTCAAGAACCGATACCTCACACGGTTGGCAGGGGGCACCGTAGGCGCCTACGCCCTGTCGGAGGCAGGGTCGGGGTCCGACGCCTTCAGCCTCGCGGCCAGAGCCGAGCAAAAGAATGGCGATTGGATCCTCAACGGCACAAAGTTATGGATCACCAATGGGGCCGAAGCGGAGATCTTCGTTGTGTTCGCGACGGTGAATCCATCGAAGGGCTATAAAGGCATCACGGCTTTTGTGGTCGAGCGTGAGTTCGACGGCTTCAGCGTCGGGAAGAAAGAAGACAAACTCGGCATTCGTGCTTCCAGCACGACGGAGTTAATCCTCGAGAACTGCGTCGTACCCGGCGCCAACGTCCTAGGGGAGGTCGGCAAGGGATACAAGGTGGCAATCGAGACGCTGAACGGCGGCCGCATAGGGATCGGCGCGCAGATGATCGGCGTCACGCGGGGCGCACTGCACGCGGCACTAAAATACGTGCAAGAGCGTAAGCAGTTTGGCAAACCCATCGCCGACTTTCAAGCCGTGCAATTCCAGCTCGCCCAAGCGGCCACCGAGCTCGAAGCCGCCAAGCTTACGGTGTACAACGCCGCGCGTCTCCGCGATGCGGGTGAACCGTACACCAAAGAAGCCGCCGTTGCCAAGCTGTTTTCGTCACAGGTCGCTGAGCGGGTCACCAGTCTGTGCCTCGAGCTCTTCGGCGGTTACGGGTATACCAAGGAATACCCGGTCGAGAAGTTCTACCGTGACGCGAAGATAGGCACGATCTACGAAGGCACGAGCAACATGCATCTGCAGACGATCGCGAAGTTGCTGTTCCAAGAAGTGTAGGGGTGTAGCATGCTACGCCGGACACGCCACAGGGATGCTGGAGGTGAGTGCCTGGGCCGTGCGACTATGCCTGCCGGTAGGTCCTTTCGCGCGCCGAGGTGCGCGCGAGCCGCAACACCCCAAAAAGTGCAACCGCGCACCCACGCGCGCTGCAGGACCCACCGGCAAGGCATAGCCGCCAACTGGGTACGCTGGACCACACCGGCGATATCGTCAGCCGCTACGACACCGACGCTTGCTCGAGTAGCTGTCGAAGATCCGCCTCGGCCACCTCGTCGAGAGGACCCCGTGTGGAGGCCGCGTACCCGACGTAGCGTCGCGGAACCCTAGCGTCCAGGCAGGAGAACTGCACAATCGGTTTGTGAACGCGTGGGTTCAGGTAAGCCGACGTCCTACCGTGGGTGATGAGCTCAGCGCGCCAGCGTCGACCCTCCGCATCGATGAACTCTCGCATGACGCCGCCACTCCCCGGGGTCTTCCCCAATCGTTACAACCATGTTACATGAAACAATCTACGCATTCCCAGCTGCCCTTGTTATGATTCCGGCCGGAGTTGCGCAACGTGTAACGGAGGAGACGGACTTCGTTCCGAGGTAACTCCCCACTCTCCGCCCTACCCGCTGCCTGCTCCCTGCTCACCGCTCACCGCTCACCGCTCACCGCTCACCCAGTCTAACCAGCCACGTAGCGCGAGCGAATCCCCCTCGCCACCTCTGCCATGCGCAGGGGACACCCCGGCAAATCGAGAGCCCGGGACAGCGACGGTCCCGGTGGGAGCGGGAGACCGAGTTGCGCCGCCCGCCGCGCGGACCCGACGACATGCGCCACGTTCTCGTCGGCGATCACTCGGCCATCCCCCAACAGCAAGGCTCTCCCCATTGCCTCCGCAACAACCGTCAGGTCGTGCGTGACCGCAAGCACCGTTACCCCCTGCTCGGCTTGGGTTCTGAGAATCTCGCACACCCGCAACAAATGTGATCGGTCCAGGCCTTGCGTCGGTTCGTCGAGGACGAGCAAGCGAGGACCCTGAGCGAGGGCTGCGGCAAGCGACACGAGCTTGCGCTCCGCGGGAGGCAGGTCGTACGGATGGACTTCTGCCTGAGCAGCAAGTCCCACTCGATCGAGTGCCTCTGCGGCGATCGCTTCGGCTTCACGATGAGCAAGCCCGAGCTGGCGGGGAGCGAAGACTACTTCCTCCATGACCGTGCGTGCAAAGAGCTGCTGCTCAGTATGCTGGAAGACATATGCCACCCGGGCCGCCATGTCTTCCGGGGCACGACCTTTCGTGTTCCAATCTCCAACCCACACCTCTCCTGCGTCGGGGTGCAGCAGCCCCACAATGAGTTTCGTTAGCGTCGTTTTCCCCGCGCCATTGCGGCCAAGCAGCGCCACCGCCTCACCAGGTTCGATGGTGAAACCCACCTCTTGCAACACACTATTCGTGCCATAGGCGAACGAGACCTGGTCGACGCGAAGACTCATGACAGGAATTGCGTGCGCGCCGCGTCCACCGTGATCGGGTACGGTTCGGCGCAACCCGCCTCACGAACCATGTGTCCAATCGAGGTCGTCGCTCCTGTTGCCGCGGCCATCTCACTGGCAAACACGTCTGCCGGGAGACCGCTGACTGCCTGCCGGCCGCTGTCGAGAACGATCACGCGGCTGGCAACGGGTAGTGCCCCGTCAACGTCGGTCGTCGCCAGCAACACCGTGGCCGATTCGGCCAGCGTAGGCAGGAGCGCGTAGAGGGCTCGAGCTCCTTCGGGATCGAGTTCCATCGCCGGCTCGTCCAGCAGAAACACCTCTGGCTCCATTGCAACGACGCCTGCCATCACGACCCGTTGCAACTCCCCGCCGGAGAGGGTCGTTGGATCGCGATCGGCCAGATGGGACACACCTGTGATGCGCATGGCCCTATCCACGGTGTCAGCGATTCTCCTCCTATCCCACCCCAGATTCGCCGGAGCAAAGGCAACCTCTCTGTGGACCGAAAACGCCATTCCGGAAAGCTGCGTGTGAGGTGTGGGCAGCAGGACACCCACCCGGCCTCGCAAGGCCCTCCGCCCGCTGTTGCTGCCTGGATCGACGCCGAGTGTGGCAACCACCCCCTCCCTTCTTCCCCCCAATGCGTGTGGTGCAAGACCGGCCGCAACGAGAAGCGTCGTACTGCCCCCTGAGCCCAAGGAACCCGTTAACAGCGTGACTTGCCCCGGGAGAATCTCCGCCGACATCTCGAGGATGGCCGCCGCTCGGGCGCCGGGGTACCAGTAGGAAACGTTCTCGAACTTGACGGTCACAGAGCGATCCGGAAAACCAACGCAAGCACCGCCAGGGCGGCCAGGCTCCAACGCGCTATCCGGTCGGTGTAGGTATCCGGGGGCGGATCCAGCGGTGTCGGTCGCACGCCTGCACCCGTGCCCCGGATCTCGAGGGCCACCGACCGCTCATCGACCTCGGCTAGGGAGCTCAACACGAGGGGAATCGCCAGAGGGGCTAGGGCTCGAGCCCGACGCAGCGGCGAGCCCCGAACTCGAAGACCGCGGCAGCGCTGGGCTTCGAGTATCGTCCGGGCTCGATGTGCCAGCCGCGGAACGGCCTGCAGGGTCGCAGATAGGAGGTAGACCGCCGAGAACGGCACGCCCCGGGCTACGAGGGCATCCACGAAGCGGCCCGGATGGACCGATACCACCACGGTCAGGAAAACGAAGATGAGGGATGTCAGTCGGGCTGCGATCGTCAGGGCGGTGAGCGGTGCGCCGCCGAGCCAGCCGTGAATGCCGAAAAGAAGGCCAACACCACGACGGCACCCGCAAGGGCAAACGGTGTGAAGGGGTGGGCACGGTGCAAGATCCCGTTGCCGGGGACGTATTGGATCATCCGGCGCGTCCGAGCGCACGCTCGGCCAAGGGGAAACGAGCGGCCATTCGTTTGGGCAGTGATATGAGCACGGTTCGAATCAACAGAAACGTCAGGGTCTTATCTAGCAGGTCGTTGGTCAAACTCGAGACGAAGACCGCAACCTCGAGCGGCAGCCCTATCGCGCGGAGGGTGGCGG
>JBDHDY010000257.1:0-6454 GCA_039591275.1 Gemmatimonadota bacterium
CCCGACAGATGGGCGGCGTACACTGTCGGTCGCAAGTGATTGATCGATTCCCGGACCATGACCGTCTCCTCTTCATTCCCGAAATTGGGCACTGTCCTCACAAACCCGATCTTGGCACAGTTAACTTGCAGGAACGATACCAAACACTTGGCTTACCCATAAACCATTGCCATGACAGCCCTTATCAACTTTGCCGTCCAGCTCCACTAGGCGATCTGTCCACCCTAGTGGACAATGAAGTTCACGAACAAGGCCAGAGGCGTTCTGCTTCTCGACCCTGACGCACCGGTGGCGCGGAGTTCGCTTTGTGAAGAGGTGCGACTTGCGCCGCGGTCCAATAAGGCGGCAACCTTGGGGGTGAACAGCTCGTCCCGCGCAGCCATATTGTCTTGGTGGTGGAGGTGATTTCCACCTTCCCGCATCCTTTTACAGCGACCGGCGAACCTTCGATCGGAAGAAGCTACGTGGACCGAAGAGCCAAAACCGCTGAATGGGTGAGCGCGTTCGATCCCGGGGACGACACCGAGACCGAGAACAGCTGTCTCCAGACCCTTCAGCTACTTCGTCACTCAGCCGATCCCTTCGGTCGCTGCAACTACGATCCTGGCCACATCACCGCGAGCGCCCTCGTGTTTTCGGGCGACCGCTCGCAAATTCTCTTGGTGTGGCACGAACGCCTGGGACGGTGGCTACAGCCTGGCGGGCACGTGGAGGCAACAGATCCGAGCGTAGTGACTACGGCCGCAAGAGAAGCCTGGGAGGAAACCGACGTGCAGCTAGACGCTGCAACGCCCCCTGTGCTCGTTGGAGTGAGTGTACATCCCATCCCGGCGGCCCGCGGAGAACCTCGCCATCTTCATCACGATCTCGTGTTCAGGTTTCTGGCGAACGATCAATCCATCCGAGCGCGAGCGGAGGTCACCGAAGTCGCCTGGAGTAGGATTGACTGCCTTGGAAAATACGGCATTGACGGAGCGATAAACCGCAGCATCGAGCGTGCGGTGAGCATCGCGACGCAGATTACCGGCGGGGCATTGCAGTAAGCCTCATTCTTTATTGGGAGACGTCAGCGTGGCGCATCTCGACCCCTTTCTTCAGGTCATGTTCGACAAGCAGGCGGAAGCCCTGGCACTCGGGACCGATCAGCAGGTCATGCTCGAGGTCCCTGCTCAAGGAAATCGTTCCCGACGGCATGCGCCAACAGCTCGAAGGAGGCGACGGCCGCGTCACCTTTGGATACCTGTGTCAAGGACGCCAGGTGGACGTGGAGACCGACCGGAGTGGTGAGACGATCACGGCGGTATTCTCGCCGGCCAAACCGCGCCGCTCGACGTCCGCCATCTCGATGCCGGCTGAAGCCCTGCTTATGGAGCCCGCTCCCGCTGCAGCGCCCGCTGTGTCAACAACGCCCCCCGCTGCGGTGGCGGACGTCGCCCCGGCGCATGCACTGGTCCTCCGACCTCCACCTCCGCGTCGGCCTTCCCCCCACCTACCGCACCGCTGGCGACCTCGTTCCGATGGAGGGGGCCGCACCGTTGGGGAAAGACGACATCGAGACCATGCTGCTCGCGATCATGCCCGATCGCAACAGGCATGAGTATACGGAGTCCAACGACAGCGACTTCGCATACGAAATGGTGGACGTGGCTCGTTTCCGTGTGAACGCCCTCAAGGATCGCATGGGGCCGGCCGCCGTGTTCCGCGTGATTCCCACCACAATAATGAGCGTCGATGAACTGGGATTGAGCGAAGAGGTCAAGAAGCTATGCCATCTGACAAAGGGACTCGTGTTGGTGACAGGACCGACCGGCAGCGGAAAGTCCACCACCCTCGCGGCCATGATCGATCTCATCAATCAAACGCGCTCGGAACACGTGCTCACGATCGAGGATCCAATCGAGTTCGTCCACCAAAACAAGAAGTGTGTCGTCACGCAGCGGCAGGTGGGGAGCCACACGCAGTCGTTCAAGCGCGCCCTGAGGGCAGCACTGCGTGAAGATCCGGACGTTGTCATGATCGGCGAGATGCGCGACCTGGAAACGGTCGCCATCGCCATTGAGACTGCGGAGACCGGCCACCTGGTGTTCGGCACGCTCCACACGACGACGGCGCCCAGCACGATCGACCGGATCATCGACCAGTTCCCGTCTGACCAGCAGGATCAGATCCGCGTCATGCTCTCTGAGTCGCTCAGAGGCGTGATCTCCCAGGTCTTGGTCAAGACCACGGATGGGAGCCGCATTGCAGCCCGCGAAATCCTCATCACGAACAACGCCGTGTCGAACCTCATCCGCGAGGGGAAGACCTTCCAGCTCCCCTCCATCATTCAGACCAACAAGAAACTCGGCATGATCTCACTGAATGATTCACTTGTCGACTTGATCGTCTCCAAGAAGGTCGAGGCCCATGAGGCGTACATGAAATCGGCCGACAAAGCGGGAATGGAACAGAGCCTCAGGCAGCTCGGCGTGTCGCTGGATTTCAAGCAGTAACCGGGCCGACAAGGCGGGCGCAGACCGTGCGCCGCCGTACAACAGCCGCTCACAGACAGCCGATCCCCACTGAGACAACCGGTGCCGGCCTATGAGTGAGACTGCAGTAGGGGACAACAAGCGGGCTATTGCTGCGTGGTGCCTGTACGATTGGGGTAACTCGGCATTCACGACGCTGGTCGTCACCTTCGTATACGCCACCTACTTCACAAGAGCGTTCGCACCCAACGAGTTGATTGGGACCACCTACTGGTCCTACGGCATTGGAGTGAGCGCGATCATCGTTGCTCTCCTGTCGCCCGTCCTAGGAGCGATTGCTGATCGGGGTGGCCGGCGACGCCGTTACCTCATGATCTCAACAGTTGCATGCGTGCTGGCCACTGCCGCGTTGACGTTTGTGAAGCCCGGTGGGGAGCGCGCAATCCTGCTCGCACTAACAATCTTTGTGATTGCAAACGTCGCATTCGAAGTGGGAATGGTCTTTTACAATGCCTTCCTGCCGTCCCTTGTCCCACAGGCGAAGATCGGTCGCGTGTCCGGATATGGTTGGGGATTGGGTTATGTGGGCGGACTGGTGAGCATGTTCCTAGGCCTGTTTGCGTTCGTGGGATTCGATCCCAATCCCGGATGGCTCGGCATTAGCACCGCCGAGGGGTTGCACGCCCGCTCCACAAATCTCCTCGTAGCAGGCTGGTTCCTCGTGTTCAGCCTTCCTCTCTTTGCCTTCGTTCGGGAAGATCGAAAACCGAGCGAGCGTGTTGAGGTTCGGAAAGCACTGTCTGGTTTGAAATGGACGTTCCACGAGATCCGTCGATACCGGGAGATAGCGAAGTTCCTCCTAGCACGCTTGGTATACAACGACGGCCTCGTCACCATCTTTGCTCTGGGCGGCGTATACGCGATCGGCACCTTCGGATTCACGCTCGCGGAGGTCATGGTGTTTGGCATCGTCATCAACATCACGGCCGGTTTGGGAGCGCTCGCGTTCGGATTCGTAGATGATCGCATCGGAGGCAAAGCGACAGTGATGGTGAGCCTCGTTGCACTGGGTGTGGCGGTGGTCGCCGCGATGCTAGCGCCCACGAGGGCCTGGCTGTGGGTGGCAGCCATGGCGATCGGCATCTTTGCCGGGCCCAACCAATCTGCCTCCCGGTCTTTGATGGGACGGTTCGTACCTGCGCGAAAACAGTCGGAATTCTTCGGCTTTTTTGCATTTTCGGGAAAGTTCACCTCGTTCCTCGGCCCAATTCTCTTCGGAACGGCCACGAGCGTGTTCGCAACGCAGCGCGCCGGTGTGGCAACGGTTCTCGTGTTCTTCGTGGTCGGGGGTTTATTGCTCCTGACCGTCAATGAGCGGCAGGGGATTGACGCCGCCGCTAACTCCTAGCACGCGGTTCGTCTCGGGCCTCGAGAGAGCACCACGCCACGGACGCGGAAAGTGGGCTACATCACATTTTCCGCTGGTCTCGCCCCAAGGTGGCCTGCCTCACATTTCCGGTTGACGCCTTTTCGTACATTTTTCGCATGGCTGTCCTCGATGGTTTCATCAATGCCATGATGAAGAAGAAGGCCAATGCCCTCGTCCTCGAGACGGGCCACGCGGTCATGGTGGATTTCAAGGGCGAGCGACACAACATCACCAAGGATCCTCTCCAGACGGTGATGATTCTGGCCTTTCTCAAGGAAATAATTCCTGAGGGGATGCGGGCACAGCTCGAAGGGGGAGATGGACGCGTGGCGTGCCAGTACCTCTGTGAGGGCATGCCGCTGGACGTGGAGATCAACCGGGTGGGTCAGTACGTCGCAGCCCTCGTGTCACCTTCCCAGCCCCGACGATCACAGGCCGCGATCTCCATTCCCGCCGAAGCCCTGCGGATGAATGCCCCGGGCTCCGAGCGCAATCCCGCAAAGGCGGAACGCTCGTCTGTTGAACACCCGGTTCATGCAATAGCAATTGCCGAGGAGCACATTCAACAGCTGCTGCAAAGGCTCATTGATACCGGCTCCTCGGACCTCCACCTCCGCGCCGGCCGCCTGCCAACGTACCGCACGACTGGCGAGCTCTGGCCCTGTGAGGACTTCGAGCCGCTCACAGCGGATGAGATCGAGAGAATTCTCATCGCCATCATGCCCGAGCGGAACAAGGAAGAGTTCGCGGAGACGAACGACAGCGACTTCGCGTATGAGGTTTCGGGCATGGCCAGGTTCCGTGTAAACGCGTTGTGGGACCGCAGAGGTCCTGCGGCTGTCTTCCGTATCATCCGATCCGACATTCCAACGGCCGACGAGCTCGGGCTGGACCCCGGTGTTCAACAACTCTGCCAACTCACCAAAGGCCTGGTTCTCATCACTGGTCCGACCGGGAGCGGCAAGTCAACCACGCTGGCCGCGATGACCGACCTCATCAACCGCACCAGGGCCGAGCACGTGCTCACCATCGAGGACCCGATCGAGTTCGTCCACGAAGAAAAGAAAGCCCTCATCACGCAACGCCAGGTGGGAAATCACACTCCAAGCTTTAAGCGGGCACTGCGGGCAGCGCTGCGCGAGGATCCCGACATCATACTCATCGGGGAAATGCGGGATCTCGAGACCATTGAGATCGCCATGGAGACGGCGGAGACCGGCCATCTCGTCTTTGGAACGCTCCACACGACCACTGCCGCCACCACAATCGACCGGATCATCGACCAGTTCCCCGCAGACCGGCAGGATCAGATTCGGGTCATGCTCTCGGAGTCACTCAAGGCGGTGATCGCGCAGGTGCTGCTCAGAACTCTAGATGGCAAACGCGTAGCGGCACGGGAGATTCTCTACATCAATACTGCTATGGGCAACATCATTCGCCAGGGCAAGACGTTTCAGATAACGAGCCTCATGCAAACCAGCAAGCGCCAGGGAATGATCACGCTGAACGACGCCTTGATACAGCTCGTAGAGAAGAAGATCGTTTCGCCTGAGGAGGCGTACCTGAAATCATCTGATCAAAAAGGGTTCGAGCTCTTACTCAGGGAGCGTAAGATAAAACTCGCGGCTGCTGCAGAGCTGGTGGCGTAACCCAAGAAAGCAAAATCGCCCGCCCTTTACGGCGAGCGGCAGGTCGGCACCGCCCTGGTTCCTTCACCACCCCCACGTTCTCAGAACGGAACTCCCCTTCCAAAACTCACCACCCACCGATTGCCGGACCACCCATCCCCAAAGCGATATCCCAGATCGATGCGGCCGATGTTGACCCCCGTGGCTCGTGCCGCACCAGTGCGGATTCCTATCCCCACGTTCCCACCGGCTCGCGCCGGCTGATCGGGATACCAGGCGCCCCCGTAATCGAGGAAGGTCGCGAACCCCAGTCCCAGCAGTCCAAGCAGGTCGTCAAAAAGATATAGGCGGTGCTCAAACGTACCCCACACCGATCGCGTGCCCGTGAACGCGTGGGGCTGAAAGCTCCGCGGTCCAGTGCCGTGGCCGAGATCGAATTCGGCACCGGGCGCCGGCCGCTTTTGGGCGCCGGCCTGCAAACGGAGGAACGTTGCTTGGCGGCGCAAGAGTTGTGTTCCCACTGTGAACGAAACGTTGACTCGGCCCGAGTCCAACCCCGCCGATGTGAACAGGCCATTCCCCCATGCGCCGAGCCTGAGGAAACCTTGCGGGAATCCTATCCCGGTTGAAACCGTGATTTGGGGGCCGATGCCGCCTCTCTCATAGCCAAACGCCGTAGGAGCAACCCACGCGGCCAACTCCACCCTCGTGCTGAGATCGAGATCCTCCTGATGAGCGAACCCATTGTAGTGCGTGACGACCTTGAAGTTGGCACGCCGGTATTCCAGAAATGCCGACACTGCGCCCGAGACCGTGTCGGGAATCGCAAGAGCGGTGTCCTGCCGGAGCCGGTACTCCTCCCGCTTGACCAGCGCCGCCACACCAATGCGCACGTATCGGTCATTCTTGGCGACCGGAGCGGTGGC
>JBDHDY010000258.1:0-5186 GCA_039591275.1 Gemmatimonadota bacterium
CCAAAGAGGAGAATGCCACCCAAGGTGCTGACCAGGATGAGGAGGTCGGACATTTTTACGTCTCTCCCGACCAAACGTGGCCGGAGAACATTGTCCACGGTCCCCACCACCACGGCGCACCACGCGGCGAGTGCTACGGCGGTCGCTAACTTCCCGACCGCCAACAGGTAGACGACAGCGGGGATCCACACAAGAGCAGCCCCGATGCCTGGGATGATCGACAGCACTGCCATGACTGTGCCCCAGAACGCAGGACCATTGATCCCCGCAATCCAGAACGCGATTCCGGCGAGACTTCCCTGCACCATCCCGATTACGAGTGTCCCTTTCAGGGTAGCCCGCGTCACTGACACAAATTTCTCCACCATGCGGTTTTCGTCATCTGATGTGAGCGGCAAGTAATACAAGATGCGATTCAAGATCGCACGGCCGTCGGCAAGGAAGAAGAACATCGCGTACAACATGACGAAGAGATTCAGCAGAAAGGCCACAGTTCCTCGGGTCGCTGCAGCGGCCTTGCTAACGAGAAACCTGCCGGTGCTACTGGCCAACTCACCGATCTTAGTCACGATTTGATCCTGATACGGTTGCAATCGCTCGACGTATGGAACGCGACTGAGCAAGCGATCCAGCTCGTCGGGTTGGCTTACTTGTCGCTCCACCCAGGGTCCGACCGATTGACTGACCTGTACAGCTTGCGACACTACCACCGTAAGGAAGCCCATGACCGGCATCACGATCAACAGTAGAACGATGGTGATGGTTGCTAGCGATGAGAGCGTGCGACGACCCTTCAGCAACTTCAACGCCCGGCGATAGAGGGGGTAGGCCATGGCGCTAAAGATGCCGGCGAGGAGGATGGCAACAAGAAAGCCTCGCACCATCAAGAGGAACACAATCGAAATGCCGACTGCTAGCAGAAGGATGACGCTTTTGCCGAACCTCTGCTGAATGGGATCTGACTGAGTCATTATGATAACTCCAATCAGTGGTCAGTATACTGTAGTGTGCGAACGTGGTGTTACTAAGATGGTGTTCTGACGTCGGAGCATACGTCGCAACTCCTCTCGAGGTGTAAGCGTTCAGACGTCGACGCGAGCTGAGACTAATCTTTGGATTGATTCCTCAAGTAACGCCACTAGGTGGCTTGGCTCTCTCCGCCAACCGTACGAGGTCGGCCATCGATCGCGCCCGCATCTTCTCCATAACACGCGCCCGGTGGACCTTGACGGTCTTTTCGCTAATACCGAGCTCACTGGCGATCTGCTTGTTCAGCATCCCCGTCACGACAAGGGACAGGACCTCGCGCTCGCGGGGTGTTAGTGATACCAGGCGCCGCCGGACCGCGGACGTTTCGAGCTGCTCCATGTGTGCCCGCTTGGCCTTCTCACATGCCAGATTGACCGCAGCGAGCAGCTCGCGTTCGTCGAATGGTTTCTGGAGGAAGTCCACCGCTCCCCGCTTCATTGCCCGCACACTCATTGGGACGTCGCCGTGACCGGTGATGAAGACGATTGGCAGAGTGGGGTCGGAGGCAAGCCGCTCCTGTAGCTCGAGACCACTTATGCCCGGCATGCGCACGTCGAGGACAAGGCAACCAGGCCCTTCCTTTCCCTCGCAATTCAGGAAGTCACTAGCTGACTCAAATGTCCGGACAGCGAAACCGGCGGATCCCACCAGTCGGGCCATGGACTTGCGGATTGACGCGTCGTCATCAACGACAAACACTGTCGGTGTGGTTTCTTTCACGTTGCGATATCCACTTCACACGGGGTGGGACCGCATGATGTACAAGGAGATGCGCTTTCGGAAAGCCACAGTCAAATGTTGTGTTCGGAAACCGTGGTGCAAGGGGACGAGATTGGTGATGGAGTGGGTCGGTCGTGTGCCGAATGCTCGGATCCAGGCTGCCGGATCCTGGACCCGTCGAGTTCTTGTCCTGTAACGCTAAACCAGCTGCTCTACCGCTGGCGGGACCCGCAGCGAGGGGCGGCTCGTGCGTCCCTTGTCTGCGTATCGCAGATTCCATTCCTCCCTGAGGCAGAACGGATCGAGGCCGGTTGCGCGGTCGACGGCCAGGACCCCATCCAGGTGGTCGATCTCGTGCTGTAGCAGCTCCGACAGGGAATCTGATGCCTCGACGATCCGCTCTTTGCCAGCACTGTCCAGGTACTTGACCTTGATGTGATAAGCGCGCTGGACCCGGACGAGGAGGTCGGGAAACGAGAAGCAGTCATCCCACACGAAGAAATCTTCCGTGCCCACGTCTACGATCTCGGGATTTATCAGGAGCCAAGGCTCCTCGATCTCGATGTAGACCAATCTGAGCGGCGCTCCGACTTGCGGCGCCGAGAGGCCCCGACCAAACCCGTGTCTGACCTTGAGATTCCGCAGCGTCTCCTGGAGGTCGTCGGCCACCAAGCGGACGGCGGGAGATTTGGCGCTGGTGACCGGCTCGCAGCGGGATCGCAGCACGGGGTCACCCAGGAGTCGAATCCGGTGTATAGTCATCCTGGAGCTCGTTTTGAGTCCCACAAGATAGGACGGGAAGATGATTGCGGCCACCATTCTTGCCGCGGGAGCATCGAGCCGGATGGGTCAGCCGAAGGCTCTGCTAACGTTCCGCGGCCGGACGTTTTTGGAAAGCGTGCTTGACGCGGCACACGCCGTTGGTGTGAAGCACCCGATCGTAGTCTTGGGCGATGATGCTGATAAAATATTGTCAACAAATGAGTTACAGGGTGTAACGGTGTTACGGAACGAGGAGATTGAGGCGGGGCCCATCGGGTCCATTAGGGCAGCTGTGCGGCACGCGATGAATCACCCGGTGGATGGGATGCTGGTTTGGCCGGTGGATATGCCCCACGTGGCGATTTCAACCGTCGAGGCCTTGATAGACCGATTCAGGATAACCCAACTGCCAGTGGTGATTCCGGTATATGAAGGTCGGCGAGGCCATCCGGCGCTCTTCGGGAGAGCGGTGTTCGAGGACCTCCTGGCTGCACCGGACGACGAAGGGGCCCGAGCGGTGGTGAAGGCCGATCCCTCCAGAGTGTCGGAGGTAGAGGTGGATGACAGTGCGGTGGTGGAAGACCTCAACACGCCCGAGGACTACGAGGCACTCGTGCGTCGGGAGGACGAGATTCGGAGGTGATGTGGAGGGGCAGCAGCCTGCCCCTCTGCAAGATCTTGCAGTAAGTCTCTTCTATTCAATTATCATACTTATATGCCTCCAACTTGAGCCGTTCGGAGCTTCCGCGGCTCCCGCCGCTGGCCAGTGAGCTGGCCACTCGCAGTTCAACAACAAAATTGTTAAATTACTTCCTGATCTTGACGAACCCCACGGAATTGAGGCGTCATGGATGCGATCTCGCCGGGCCTGGCAGCCCATAGGGGGCTGAGGGGGGAAATTCTCGTCGCGCTGAAGAAGGCTCAACCTGTTACCGCAAAAGAACTTGGAGAGCGGTTCAGCGTGTCGGCGAATGCAGTGCGGCGTCACCTCAAGGAACTCGAAGCCGAGGGGCTGGTGGCATACGGCCGAGAGCAGCGGGGAACCGGTGCGCCCACCTACTGCTACCGCCTGAGTCCCAATGGCGAGGCGCTCTTCCCCAACCAGTACGAGGAAGCTCTGACCCGCGTCCTGGAGTACGTGATGCAAAAGGACGGCCGGGGGGGCGCACTCTCCGTTTTCGAGCAACAGTACGCCGAGCTTAGGCTGAAGCTCGGGACTGAGCTCGACAGCCTGACACCTTTGGACCGGGTGAAGGCAGTGGCCGGTGTTCTGGAAGAGGTGGGCTTCATGCCGGAGCCTCGGGAATCGGCCGGCGAGATTAGCCTGCATGTGCAGAATTGCTCGATCCGAGCGGTCGCCAACTGCTTGCCCGAGATCTGTGAGGCCGAGTTGAAATTCCTCGAGGACGTCTTAGCCGCGAACATCGAGCGGCGCGCACACATCGTGGACGGGTGCAACGCTTGCGAATACGCCATCACCTTCGATGGTGCGGCAAACAGTGGCTCGGGTGGACTGGCAATAGGGAGCAACGAATGACTGCGATAGAGTCGCACGTCGACCAACCATATAAGTACGGGTGGGTGACGGATATTGAGTCCGAGACGGTTCCTGCCGGACTCAACGAAGACGTAGTACGATTGATTTCGGCAAAGAAGGGCGAGCCGGATTTCATGCTCGAGTGGCGGCTCAAGGCGTATCGCCACTGGGTGACGATGACCGAGCCGACATGGCCCAACGTGAAGTACCCACCCATCGATTATCAGGCGATCACGTACTACTCGGCGCCGAAGCCAAAGAAGGAACTCAAGAGCCTCGATGAGGTAGACCCGGCGCTGGTGGAGACATTCGAGAAGCTCGGGATCCCGATCGAGGAGCAGAAGCGGTTGGCGGGCGTCGCCGTCGATGCGGTGTTCGACAGTGTGTCTGTCGCGACGACGTTTCGGGAGGAGCTGGAGAAACACGGGGTCATCTTCTGCCCGTTCTCAGAGGCCGTGAAGAACCATCCCGAGCTGGTGCAGAAGTACCTGGGATCCGTGGTTCCCTACAACGACAACTACTTTGCGGCCTTGAACTCTGCCGTCTTTTCGGACGGTTCCTTCTGCTTCATTCCTCGTGGCGTGCGATGTCCGCTGGAGCTGTCCACCTACTTCCGGATCAACACGGCAGGCTCTGGGCAATTCGAGCGGACGTTGATCGTTGCAGAAGAAGCGGCCTACGTGAGCTACCTCGAGGGCTGCTCGGCACCGATGCGCGACGAAAACCAGCTCCACGCTGCGGTTGTTGAGCTCGTCGCCTTGGAAGATGCCCAGATCAAGTACTCCACCGTCCAGAACTGGTACCCCGGTGACAAGGATGGTAAGGGCGGCATTTACAACTTCGTGACCAAGCGCGGCAAGTGTGCTGGGAGGAATTCAAAGATCTCCTGGACGCAAGTCGAGACGGGGTCCGCCATCACTTGGAAATACCCAAGCTGCATCCTTCAGGGAGACAACTCGGTAGGTGAGTTCTATTCAGTGGCGGTGACCAACAATCACCAACAGGCCGACACCGGCACCAAGATGATCCACATTGGGAAGAACACGAGCAGCACGATTGTCTCCAAGGGCATCTCCGCTGGCCTGAGCCAGAACACGTACCGGGGTCAGGTGAAAATCATGAAGGGCGCGACGAAAGC
>JBDHDY010000259.1:0-5184 GCA_039591275.1 Gemmatimonadota bacterium
GCGTCGTTGTAGGCCTCGTGGAGAACGGTCGTACTCTTGATCAGGTCGACACCAAGAAGGAAGAAATCACCCGGTGCGAGAGCTTGAGACACGCTGGCCCAGAATTTATCGGCATCTCGCTGGTCGAAATTTCCGATGCTGCTTCCGAGGAACAGCACCATGGCTGGAGAGAATCGGCTGAAGAGCGGGAAGGCACTCTCGTACGTGCCCGCCACTCCCGTTACCGTTACCGTAGGATGTCGCTCCACGATCTCGTCGCTGGCGCCCTGTAGGGCTGCCTCGCTCACATCCACTGGCACATACAGTACATCTTGGCCGTCTGCGGCATACGCGGATAGGATGTGATCGGTCTTCACCGAGCTGCCCGACCCCAACTCGATCAACGTCACCGGGCCAGTCTCTCCCGCAAGCTCCGTCGCACAGCTCGAGAGGATGCCTCCCTCAGTGCGCGTCGGATAGTACTCCGGCTGTTCGCAAATTAGCTCGAACAGTCGGCTACCTTCCTCATCATATAGGTATTTGCTGTTCAGCCACGGAGGAGTATCCGTGAGTCCGCGTGCAACGTCCCTGGCCATCTGCCTTACCGGATTCTCCTCATCCGGCGCCACGATGACGCTCTGTGTCTCGGAGTCCTCCGACACAGAAGCAATGATATCACCGTAGGCGGGCGATGGATCAGGGACGGGACACCTCGGGCAGGCTCGATTCGGCGGTGGATCGACTTGTCATGAACCTACATGGAGGGATTGCATCGGGCAACAGTGACGGTAAGGCGGTCCGCTACGTAATCACCATGTGCCTTCGTGCAACCCTACCGCCCTACCGCCTGGGCGGAGGGAGGGTGCGGTGTGTACCGCCCTGAGGGGTGGCGTGGTCGTGGCGGCTACCGCCGCCGCAGCGGTCGCCCTCCAGGATGCCAACTGGGCGCCTCTCCGTCGGCGATGAGCCGAACCGCATCGATTGCCGCCTCGATGATGAGAGTCATATGCGCGAAATCCACCCCATCGATTTCATCCGACGGTCGGTGGTAGTCGGCGTGGAGCCCATACGATGACAGCGTGTGTGCTGGTATTCCGCGGTAAGCAAAGGCGATGTTGTCGCTCCGCTCGAAAAACCCCTGCTCGGGGTGAGGGTCGGGGACTATTGGGTTTCCGGCATCACGAAGCATGTCTCCCATAGTGGAGCGCTCATAACCCGTGAGCCATCCACGCCCCGACCCCCCCGCCTGGGAATCGGGACGGGCGATCATCTCGATCTGCAGATCTGCCACCGTACGCTCGAGCGGCACGATTGGATGCTCGAGATACCACCGCGTGCCGAGGAGGCCCATTTCTTCCCCGGTGGACAGCAGGAAAATTACGGTCCTTCGTGGTTTAGGCCCACTCGCAAGTGCACGCGCGATCTCGAGCACAGCTACGACACCGGACGCATCGTCGTCAGCACCATTGTAAATCGAGTCACCGTCCACCGGCTGCCCTATCCCCACGTGATCAAAGTGGGCACCCACCACAACCGCCTCATCACCGACGTCCGCATCGGCCCCCTGCACGATCCCAATCACATTCACACCAAGGACCCGTCGCTCCGGAGGAACCGTATCGAGATCGGCGAGCGACGAGAGCAGCACCAGACCAGCACGGCCGTTACTGCGCACATGTGACGTCATGGGGACCCGCTGATAATATCCGCTGTCGCCGGCCGGCAGAGTTCCAAAGCTCTCGAACTGTCTGGCGAGGAAACTCGCTGCGCGTACCGCCCCGGGGGTCGCCGTGCGGCGCCCCTCCATGGAATCCGCTGCGAGCACCGAGAGCTGGTCACGAACATCTTGTGGGCGGACGCTGTGAGGCGAATCGCCAGGAGCACACTGAAGGCAAACCATTACACCTACAGCGACGCCCAGGATTCCAGACGAGAACTTCATGTGCGAGTTTCCGGTTGAATTGCGGAGAGTGACTTGGCAGGAATAATCGTGGTACAGGGTTCTAGCACGCACGAAGTCCCCCTCCGCTCAAGCGGGCGGGGGTTCCTCCGGCCCACCACGCTGAGAACTCGTGAGGAGACGCTCTGCGAAATCGATTCGCTCGTGCAGTTCAGCCGTGCTGGTCCGCTGCTCGGCGCGAAGCTCTTCCACTTCGAACCGAAGTTCTTCAACTTGTTTAGCGAGGGCGGAGTCCTTACCACCGAATTCGAATTCCTTTTTCTGGACCCAAGCCCTGGTGAGTATCTTCAACGCGGTGACCGAGCTGACCGCCACGATAAGCAGGGCAAAGACCTCCCCTTCGTTCATAGGGCGACTCCAGGATGGAACTGCCAGGGTATTGTATGCAATGTAGGAGAACGGAGGCCGGACTGCGAGACCCGGCAAGCAGCACCGTGCGTTCGAAGCGACTCATCGTTCAGCTGACCAGGAGGATGGATGGCGATGTTCCTGATTCTTCCCCGTGAGGCCCCTAAAGCCTTCGAGGGCCTCAATCCCGAGCACATGCGGAGGATCATCGACAGATACGCTAGCTGGGGGGAGAAACTCCAACAGGCCGGTAAGATACTGGGTGGCAATAAGCTACGAGACGGCGAAGGCCGGGTCCTGCAAGGGCGCAGTGGCAACATCGTGGTGACGGAGGGGCCGTTCGGTGAGACCGACGAAATCGTGGGAGGGTACTGGTTGGTGGAGGCACGAGACTACAACGATGCCGTGCAGCTTGCCACAGACTGCCCCCATCTCGAGTTTGGTTCTCTCGAGGTCCGGGAGATCGAGGCGCTGTAACGCCTTAGCCAGCTGTTCCCCTGTCGAAGGTACGGTTCCGGCCTTCGTCTCCACCCGGCGCGGCCAGCTGTGGAGAACATCATCTCGACCACCCTACATCCTGCCCGTTTCCGTGCTCTCAATCTATACTTATGGCAATGGGCCCGAGGACCAAGCGCACAACACGTCCTTCAAGCATGACAGACTCACCACTCACGCCGAGCGAGCGGGCGAACTTCCAGGTGTTTCGGGGAGTCGCAGCGGAGATGCGGGCGGCTGCAGCAGGAAGCCCTCAGCGGCAGGACGGACTGAGAATGGTGCAGGGTTACGTCGAAACTCAAGGAGATGAAGAACGCATCCGCAACCTGTGTATCCCCGTACGCCGCACTTATCTCAAGAAGGACCCGATCAACTTCCTGCGCATCTTGAATCTCGTGAAGAGCAAGAGCCCTGCCGAGATCACGGAGCGGACCACGGCGCTGGAGAAGCGATACACGCCAATCGTGCAGGAGCTCGAGAGCACCTCGATCCTAAACGACCGCAAGGTGACCCACGCCGAGATGTTCGAAGCGTGGATTGACGCGATCGTCTTCTATGACGTTGTGGAGAAGCGGAACCACTACGCGACAATGGTCGACGAAATGGGAAAGGCGGTCGAAGGTATTGCTCTGCATCTGGCCGAACGCATGGCAGAGCGGGTGCTGGAACTCGACGACCTCGTAGCCGACCTGCTGGGAGAGCCCCGCGGACGGACGTCTCCGGCCGAGGAGACGAGCTGAGCTGGTAGGTAACTAGGGTATAGGGTGTAGGGTGTAGGGTGTAGGGTGTAGGAAAACCGGGCATTTCACAGTTGTGATCAGTTGTCCATTCCAAAACAGCCGCGTTGAAACCACGGAACGAGAACCGGAGTCCCTCGCCATGGCAGACAAAGTGACTACATCCGACGCCGAGTGGAAAAAGAAACTCACGCCGCAGCAGTACCACGTGACTCGGGAGAAAGGCACTGAGCCGCCCTTCACGGGCGAGTATCACGACTGCAAGGACGAGGGCGTGTATCGGTGCACCTGCTGCGGAGGCGAGCTGTTCAGCTCTGACACGAAGTTCGACTCGCAATCGGGGTGGCCAAGTTTTTCAGCCCCCCGTGCCGGTGACAACGTCAGAATGGAAGAGGACAACAGCTTCCTCATGCGCCGCACCGAGGTGCTGTGCAGCACCTGTGACGCCCACCTGGGCCACGTGTTTGACGACGGGCCGGCACCAACGGGAAAGCGCTACTGCATCAATTCGGCGGCTCTGAAGCTGGATAAGAGCAAGAAGTGAGGAGAAGGCAGAAAGGACAGAAGGGGCAGGAGGGCAGAAGAGGCAGATGGGGCAGGAGGGGCAGAAGAGCCCCCTCTACCGAAACCGCGCCAGCCAAGGGTCCGTAGGGTATATCATGGTGCTGAAAGACCTACGCCCCCGCCCCCCAGCCCCCATCAGTGGGGGGGCCAGGCACACCGATCGCAACGAGGGAATGACATGACGACAGACGTAACGCGCCGCGGAAGTATCCCCAAGGCCATGGCTTGGATGATTGGGCTCTCCGCTGCACTGTTCTGGATGCCTGTGGTGGGTGGGCTGATTGCCGGCTTCGTGGGCGGAAAGAAGGCGGGTGGAGTCTTCCCCGCGGTCGGGGCCGTATTGCTCCCTGGTTTCATCTTCTTTGTGGTCATGCTGCTCTTTGGGGGAATCCTGGGCGGCCTCCCACTGATTGGACAGCTCTTCCAGGCCATCGCGGGTCTCGGAAGCTTCGTCCTTTCGTTCATGCACGTCATCCCGCTCCTGATCGGAGCCGTTATCGGCGGTTGGACGGAAGAACGCTCCTGAGGCATCTGGCATCGCAAGACGCTGTAGACCAACCTCAGAACCCCGGGCCACGCCCGGGGTTGGCTTTTTCCGACAAATCCTCTCTGTGAAGCTTGGGCGGCTGCCGGTAGAAGGGCGTGGAAACCCTACGCTCAGCTTGGTGTTAGCTTCTCCCAAGGCCCCATGAGACACACCAGAGGCGGTCCGCCCGACCGGATCGCCTTTCCCAACCCGCAAGCCCCGTTGAGAGCAGCAAGCTAGGGGGCCTCGCCCAAGAAAGGACCAACGATGCGCCCCACGCTCGCTATGCTCGCCTCCCTAATGCTCGCTCCAGTCGCCCTTGCCGCCCAATCGGCCGAGCCAGAAGTGGTCATCGCTGTGCAGCGGCTTTTCGACGCTATGAGGGATCGAGATACCGCCGCGATTCGGCGCGTGATGGCCCCTTCCGCACAGCTCGTCGCCCTGCGAATTGGGGGTGACAGCACCGTGGCCGGCCACTCATCGGTGGACGATTTCGTTGCCAATTTCACCTCGGGTACCGAGGAGCTTCTCGAGCGTATGTGGGACCCGGAAGTCCGTATCGACGGTCCGATGGC
>JBDHDY010000260.1:0-5171 GCA_039591275.1 Gemmatimonadota bacterium
CATGCAGATCTCAGGCGGATCCAGCTCGTCCCCGCCCGAGCAGCTGCACATGTCGTACAGGATATTCGCTGCCTGGTCGGCCAGCTCCTCAAGCTTCTCACTCATTTCCGGCTCTCCCTAGATGAAGTTGACCCACGAGTAGTCCTCCCCGATGTCGCACTTGCACCGCATCCCCTCGCTGGTGTACGACTCCATGATCTCACACCCCGACTTGACCAGCGGATAGGCCCAGGCCTTGGCCTCGTACTTGTCGAGAAATCGGTACTTGGACCGACATGACCTGATTTCCCCGCACTCAGGGCAGTACGCGACCAAGAAGATCATGTTCGTCGCCTCTTCGGGGGCTTAGGCTTCTCGCACGTGAACGACTCTTCGAACACGTCCTTTGGAACACCAATGAGGGTGTTCGGGCCCATCACGTTGCTGAGCGTGAAAGAGCACCGCTGGGGGTCGTAGTACATTGGCTCGATGACGTCAATCACGTCGCCCTTCCCGTACGCTCCCCACCTCAGGTGGCGATGACCGCTGAAGCAGCAGGTCACGTCAACAGTAGCCAGATAGTCGTGTCTGAACGTCAGTTTCATGCCCAGTCCTCCTCATCCATCGTCTGGTTGCGTTCGATCCGGATGGCCTGGCCAGCCCGGAACCCGTCCAGCCACTCGTCCTTATCGACCCCCTCCAGGAAATCACCATTCTCATCGTCAAGCGGCTCCCAGCCCTCGAGGCCGTATCGGTATCCCTCTTCGTACAGGTCGCTCATTGGTCACTCTTCTCGACCGTAATCTCGATTGACTTGACCACGTCAAACGGCCGGTCGCAATCTGTACACATGACCTGCATCCGGTGTTCGTCAAAGTCCTTCAGGCAGAGAAGGATGTCGGCGAAGGTCATGTGAAGTTCGTTACAGTATGGGCACTTCACTCGATTATTCATAACTTATCCTATGGTTTTTCATTGTCTTTCCGTGCCTTTACGGATTGGATGTGGGCCAGGACCTCTATCAGGAGTTTACGATGCTTCGGCAGCGTTTGAAACTCCATAAGATGGTCTCTGCACTTCTTCAGCAGGCCGATCAGATATTCCCGTTCCTTACTCATTGTCGGACGGCTGATCGCGAGGCTCCGGAACCGCTCGGCCAGCCCCTCGAAGGCCTTCTCCTCGAGGACCATGGTGGTGTTGGCCGCCCAAGTCTCATCCTCGGCCTCGACGACCCGGAACCAGCCGAGATCTCCGTTCTCCTCGACATCCTCCAGGACACAGTGAAGAATCTCGAGAGCAAAGCGCATCTGCGTCTCGTTGTTGACGCGTTCAACGATCCTTCTGGCAAGCGAGTTCTTCATGCCGCTACTCCCTTTAGGGTTTCCCGGAGCTCAGCGAACGCCCGATCGCGCCACTTCCTGGCAACGCACCGGTGTGTGCCAAGGGCCCGGCCAATGTCGGACGGCGTCTTGTCGTCCATTACCATGTCGATGATGAATTGTTGTCGTGGCGACAGCTGTAGGACCGCTTCCCTCACGGCCTCGATGACCTCTGCCCTGGACGCCACGTCCTCTGGCAAAGCCTCTCGCCCTGCGCCAACCAGGTGCTCAATCTTGTCGGTGAGCTCCATCTCCTGAAACTTCTTGATCGCGGTCAGTGTTCGCCTCTGCTGTTCGTTGATTTCACCGTCGTAGTCGCCACGGTTGAAGCTGCACATGACCTGCTCTGGGATCTTCCACAAGCAGGACTCCCAGATACACCTGGCGTTGAACGCACGAATCCAGTAGTACGCGTACGTGCTGAATGCCCGCTTCCTTCCCTTATCGAACTTCATCACGGCGCGAACGAGTCCTATGGCCCCGGCCTGGATCAGGTCGCCTAACTCACACCGCCAGGCTCGCGGATGCGTATCCTTGAACCTCTTGGCGAAGCCGATGGCCAGCCCCATGTTGCGAACGACTGCCTCGTTCCGCGCCTCCACGTCCCCCTCCTGGGCCGCGTCGACCAGCTCTTGGTTAGTTGCGGTCAAATAGTTCATTGAGTTTTTCCTCGTGGCTTTGGACTTGAAGACCAATCGCATACCCTTCCAGCCATTCTCGCCACTCGTCCGTCAGTGGCAGGTGCGGACAGTCTTGGACGCTCCCACCGGCCAGTCCATGCCCGTACCCCGTGTTGAACGTCCATTGACTCATCGCAACCCAACAATGTGAACATCGATGACAAGAAGAGCGGCGAAGATCCCCATCAGTACCATCAGCAATAGGACGGTCTGCCCGGTAATATGGACGCACAACCTGTTCAGCGCCTCGACAATGTCATCTTCGTTTTTCATGTCAGCTCTAGCGTGTATGGTAAAGTCATCCTCGAGGTCGCTGGTACGCGCGCCCCGTGCTTGTTAGCGGCAAGCGGTGTCTCCGGTGATCAGCCGGTCGTGTCCGTCCTGGTGCCTCCGCTCACGTAGCAGTCCATCTCACACCTCCTCCTGGTGGGGTCCCTGGGCCCACCTCGCTGCGGATCCACGGCGAGGCTTGTGTCCAGAGGCCATTACGATTTCTCGTGATATCAGCGTGTTGTCGGTGGCCACGCAATACTCTTTCGTCGTCAGCCCTGGCACTTCCATGCGGTGCATGTGGAGCGAGGCGAGCGCCCTGGGGGAGTTTCCGTTCAGCCATCCCTTGATGATCACGCCCATTGGGATATCGAGGTACTGGCACCCAAGCTCCCACAGGGCATCGTACACGCACTGGCGGTAGGGCTCGACCTTGTTTATCATGTCGTACTCTGCCCAGGCCGCTTGACTGATTGCCATCATGCTCCCCAAATCTTCACCATTGCGATCCCGGTCGACATAACGATCACTCCGATCCACTGCGTCAGCGTGAACCCGGCTGCAGCGCCGAGAGACACGCACGTCACGTAGAATGCCAGGTAGATAATCACGTCGA
The DNA here is from genome assembly GCA_039591275.1 of Gemmatimonadota bacterium. Classification (GTDB taxonomy): domain Bacteria; phylum Gemmatimonadota; class Gemmatimonadetes; order Gemmatimonadales; family GWC2-71-9; genus JBDHDY01. Next base: position 2,925 of record JBDHDY010000260.1, read on the forward strand.
GAAGCAGGCTGTCAAACACGACGTTCTTCGAGAAGATCGCGATCACCGGCCAAGGCCCGCACGCCCCGATCAGTAACAGTATCCCAACGCCCCACAGCGACGGGCTGTCGTTGACTCGAACGGACGTGAAGGCATACGTCGAGTACAACACGCAGGCGTAGGTGATCCAGATCAGGTAGAACATCCGGTATTCCTTGGCTTTCTAAATACGTGTGGCTCAAATCCGAACTCCCTCAGGCTCGTCAACAGACGACCGAGACGATGATCGATCGTACTGAGGTGGAGTGATGGGCTACCAATCTCAAACCATGCGCCGAGACCCAGCTGAAGGACGTACCACTTCATGCCTTCCTTCTCGTACATGATGATCTCAATTGTCGGTTGTGACTTCATTCCCAGTCAACCTCCCAGTCGATAACGACCTCGCCGTCCTCGACATCAATGTTCCCGCCCTTACCACAGTCGATGCACTGGACGCAATCGCCAGCCAAGCCCCCGAGGGACTCCAGCTCGCCGTCGCAGGCGGGGCACTTCGCCGCAATGAACGGGGTCCACTCACACATCACTGAGCTCCTCGTCGAGTTCCTCAAGGAACTGGTACGTCAGCCGCATGAATTCGTTCAGCACGCGACAGTCAGAGGCGGTGGTGTACTGGTGGTACGGCACACCGTCCTCAACGTGCTTCGGTGGCTCGGCCATGAACCGATCGGCCGCGTCGGCCAGGTCGCGTAGCATGTCCACTCCATCGTCGGTTCCGTACTGACCAACAGGCTCTCCGGACCCTGACCAGCATATAATCCCCTCGTCATTGACGAAGACTTCTACAAGCTCGATCAGGCGATCACGCATCTCGTTGAACGTGGTCTTCACGATCTTTCTCCTGGTTGTGAACGATGTATGCCCCAAGCGCACATGAAGTTTCCGCGAGGTGCCCATCTCCCGTGATCATCTTAACCACCGCGCTGAACAAAAACAGAGCGGCAATAATAAACCATCCATTCGACTTCTTCATGACTACCCTTTTAGGCTGTACAGGCCATCGTGTTCGACAGAGATCTCTGGGGCTGCTTGGATCACAAACTCCTCGCCAGCCCTGATTGCCGTCTTCAAGTTTTTGAACCCCGGGGCGATGAGGTAGTCGTTCTCGCCGACTTGAAGGATCAGGCGGTACCGAACTTCCGGCTTCGTTCGCTTGGAGATGAATAGCCTCATCTATCATCACCCTCGTCATCGTGGGCCCGAACCAGCTTCCAGTGACTCCCCATCAGCGAGGACTGGTTCTCGATCGTCACGCCCTCGTCGAACACGACACAGCCATTGCCACAGGATAACCCGAAGTCGCCGGTCTCCGGGGAGGAGCCAACCAGGTCGCAGAGGCGGCTATACAGGGGCCCCGAGATCCCCCGCTGCCACGGATCGGTCCCACCGACAAAGCCGGTGAGCACCTTGAGAATGTGGGCCTCGAGCCTCGACACGCGAAGAGTGATTTCCTCGACGTGATCTTGTTTGATGACGACCTGCTCTCGCCTAATGGTCTTTACCTGTTTCGTAGCCTTCATTCCTCTTTCCTTTCATGGCACCCGCCACATAAAGTACTAACCCAAACGGAAACCTCTTCGTCAGCCTACTCTCAAAGCGCGGATTCATCGCAGATCCCCCTGTCCATCTGGCCGTCGAGAATGATCTGCTGAAGTCCGTCCTTCTTCAGAACGTCACCAGCCTTATATTCTTTCCCGGTACGGTGGTCCTTAACAACCCCCCGGTGGAGGTTGTAGGTCCGCACTGTCTTCATGGCCCGAATCTTCTTGTTCCGGCATTCCTTCTTCGCCGCCGCTCGAATCTCCTCCCGAAGAGCGAGAACCCTCGTTACCAACTCTCGAATCGCGACCTTTTTGTTGCGACCCTGATGTCTTCCATCGATGACCACCTCGATGCCAGTAGGGATATGGACAGCCCGCACTCGAGAACTCGTCTTGTTTTTGTGCTGGCCACCAGGGCCCTTACCACGCGAAACGGTGATCTTGATCTCACTCTTCGGGAGCTTCATCGTTTTTCTCTCTCGTATCCTTTCGTTCGCTGCATTATACCATGAATCGACCATTTGTCAACCCCCTCTTGATCATTTTCTTAAAATAATCGTGGGAGCCGTACATCCTTGAGAAACTCGGCGAGCTTCTCGTAGAGGAAACAGGCCTCTCTGCCGGTGAAAAACACCCCCTTGAACGTCTCGTCGGGCGGCACGTGCGA
>JBDHDY010000261.1:0-11903 GCA_039591275.1 Gemmatimonadota bacterium
TGCGCCCGCCCTCCGTGCCGGACATGTCGCTGCCCGAACCGGACCTGCAACTCTACCTCGCGATGGCGCGGCGAGGACTCGAGGTGACCGGGTACTCTCTAGCCACCTCCGTCTACGATTGGAATTGGCCGCGCGGCTCGCGCAACACCAAAGGTGGACAGCTCTACCGCAACAAGGAGGGTGAGATTCGAGGCATGCCGGGTGGGGGTGGTGGAGCCAACAACAGCGCAAACTATCCAGCGTACGGAGGTTCCATTGACGCGTTGTATCAGCTGTTCGGCGTGCTCGCGTTCGCCAACGAGATCTACCAGATGGGTGACGATAGCGACGGTGACGGACGCATAGACGGAGTCGAACAGCTCAGCTACAACGATAATGAGCTAGGTGGGGCGGCGTTCAAGGAATGGGCCGAGTTTGAGCACCCCCAGCTCGGGTCCGTGGAGATTGGCGGATGGCGTAAGTTCGGCCAGAACAATCCCATCGGAGATCGCTTGGCAGACGAGGTGAGACGGAATGTGGACTTCGCCATCATGCAGGCAAGGCACACTCCGTTGCTGGTGGTCTCGGAGGCGCAGAGTGAGGCCTTGGGGGGGGACGTACAGCGTATCACGGCCGTGGTGAGGAATGAAGGGTACCAGCCCACGGAACTCGCTGTGCGCCGAGGCAATGACCGGGCTGTCCCGGTGCGAGCCCGACTCGACGTTGGCAATGGCATCGAGCTGCTGTCGGCAAGCGCCAGGATGGACATCGGTACGATTGGAGGCTACGGAGAAGGGGAGGTCGAGTGGCTAGTGCGAGCGCCAGACGGAGGGAACGTAACGGTGGTGGTGTGGCATCCGAAGGGGGGAAGAGCTTCGGCGACGGTCAACGTGGGACGATAACCGTCTCTACATGCTATTCCTTAATAAGGACCCGTAGCTCGAGAGATTCTTCGCACCGAGATAGATTGCGAATGTGACCCACGTCACACTACGTGCTATTTGCTGCCGACGGCTTGTGTGGGAGCTGGAGTCTCGACGATCCAGCCGTCCAACAAATTGATGATGCGGTTGCCGTACGAGGCGTTGACTTCGGAGTGGGTCACCTGAATGATCGTGGTCCCTTCGTTGTTCAGCTTCTTGAAGAGCTCCATGATTTCCCGACCCTGGCTCGTGTGGAGGTTTCCCGTCGGTTCGTCAGCCAGAATGAGCTTGGGGTTGGCGATGACGGCCCGAGCTACGGCCACGAGCTGCTGTTGTCCCCCGGAGAGCTGGCTCGGATACAGGTCCTTCTTGCCCACGATGTGAAAACGATCCAACGAGTCAGCCACGATGGCGGCCCGTTCGGATCGTTTAACGTTTCGGTAAGACAACGGGATGTCCAGGTTCTCGTACACCGTCAGGTTGTCGAGCAGGTGATACTGCTGGAACACGAACCCGATGTAACGCTTGTGGAGTTCGTTGCGGTGTTTTGTCTTGAGTTCGTGAACGGGGTTGTCGTGCAACCAGTATTCGCCGTTCCAGGCACCGTCCAACATTCCCAGAATGCTCAGGATGGTGGATTTCCCGGCGCCCGACGGGCCCATGATCGTGACGAACTCGCCCTGCTCGATGTCGACCGTGATCTGCCGCAGGACGTAGGTTCTCCCAACCCCCGATTCGTAAAACTTCTCGACGTTTCTGAGCTTAATCATCAACCAGCCTTGAAGGTCGCAGGTTGCGGGACGGAGACGTCGTCGTCTCCATGCTCGTTATGTTCACGGCCGGAGGGCCAGAACTCTCAAGATAGCTCCGCGCGCTTGGTGGAGCGACCCATGGAAAGCACAAGGCGGCGCCTTCCCCGGTGGAGAAGGCGCCGCCTGTGGCCCACCGGCAAGCGTGGTTTACTGGGAGACAGCGGCACTCTCTTCGACGACCTTTCCGTCGAAGAGGTGAACGGTGCGCTCCGAGTAGTGGGCGTAGCGAGGATCGTGAGTCACCATGACGATCGTCGCCCCCTCCGCGTGAAGCTCCCGCAGGAGATCCATCACGGATTCGCCGTTCGTTGAGTCGAGGTTCCCCGTCGGCTCGTCCGCCAGCAGGAGCAGAGGATCGCCGGCAACCGCACGGGCCACCGCCACACGCTGCTGCTGACCTCCCGAGAGCTGAGAGGGGTAGTGCTTGATTCGGTGCGCCATCCCCACCCTCTCGAGGGCGTCGTGAACCCGCTTCTTCCGCTCGGCCGAAGGCATGCCGCGATACGTCAACGGCAGCTCGACGTTCTCATACACCGTCAGATCGCCGATCAGGTTGAACGCCTGGAAGATGAAGCCGATCTGGCGGTTCCTGATGTACGCCCGCTGGGATGCGGTCAGATTCACCACCGGCTCGCCATCGAGGAAGTAGCTCCCCTCGCTCGGGGAATCCAGCAGCCCTAGGATCGACAGCAGCGTCGTCTTGCCGCAACCCGACGGGCCGGCGATGGCGACGTACTCACCCGGACTGATGCTTAGGTGGATTCCCGAGAGAGCGTGTGTCTCCACGTCTTCGGTGTAGAAGACCTTCTTGATGCCGTCGAGTTGAATCAGCGGCTTGGCCGAAGCATCCATTAGCCTACTCCTTGTGTTTCGTGCCTGTGCGTGTCTCTGGGCTCAAAGGATCCGCCTGCGGTGCCGCAGGTAACCGACGCTGCCGACGGAGCAAAAACTTGCTCGATGACCTCTTCCATTAGAGGAAGCGCGGCGGCGTGTTGACTCGGGCTTTTGCGTGGTCCCGACTCGTCCCCTCCAGCGAGCACCTTGCCAGGCGGCAAGGCTGCAACACGCCGCAGCGCATTTCCTGTGCTTGCCTACTACGCTCCCCCGTACCTTCGGGTTTCAATTCCTCAGCGGAGCCGGACGCGATCAAACGCGTCCCACCGCGCCATGTCGGACAGGACCACCGAATCGCCTTCGGCCAGCCCGTTCACCACCTCTACCTCGTTGACGGAGGTCACACCCAGCAGGACCGTAACCCGCACGGCCTCGCTGCTCCCCGCTACGAGCTTGAAGATGCCGACGCTCTGCCGAGCCTGCCCAAACGCGGGACGCCCCATGTGGAGCACGTCGGCGAGCCGCTCGATCTCAATGGTCCCGTCGACGCTCAGGTCGGGCCTGGCGCTCCTGGGCAACTCCGCGTCGAATGTCACCTCGACCCGAACCGTGCCACTCTCCGCCGCCGGGTCGATGTGCCGCACCCGGCCGGGAATGGTGTCTGTTCGTGTGTCGATGAAGGCGCGTTGGCCGACCAGAACATCCTGGGCCTGGGTCTCCGGAATCCGAATATCGGCCCGCAGCCGACCCGGCTGGACGATGCGGGCGAGCAGCTCTCCGGGGTTCACCCACTGACCCTCCTCCAACGGCAGGTCCCGAATGATCCCGTCCACGACGGCGGGGACCCGCATGGAAACGACCCGTTTGTCCCGCTCCTGCGCGAGGACGCGGAGAGACTCGATCTGGCGGGCCTCTACCTCGAGCTGCTCCGTCATGGACTCGGTCATGACCTCCAGGCGATTCTGCTCGATCTCCAACCGCTGCTCGAGCTCCTCCGCCAGATCGCGCGCAGAGTCCAGCTCCACCTGTGAGATCAGATTGTTCTTCTGCAGCTCCTCGGCCGCCTCGATGTTGCGGCGAGCGTTGCGGTGCTGAGTGCGGATCTGGGCTACCATGCCGGACTGCGACAGGCGGGCCTGCTCGAGGCTGGATTTCAGGTTGATCATGTTCGCCTCGGACGCCGTCAGCTGCCGATGCGCCTCGAGCGCGAGCAACTCCACGTCCGGGTTGCTCATCACCAGGATGATCGTCCCCGCCTCAACGGAATCGCCGGGGAGCTTGAGCTTCTGCTCCACGCGACCGGCAGTCAGGGCGGAGACGTAGCGGATAAACTCCGGTACGAGTGTCCCCGGCCCTCGGACCTGGCGGACGAGCTCGCCCCGCTCCACCGACCCCAGCCACACGACCGCCCGGTCCACCGATGGAGCGGCCGGCTTGAGCTGCGACAGGCCGACCGTGGTCCCGGCGACCGCGAGAACAGCGACCGCGCCCAAGATGTATTTCTGGGGCTTCTTCTTCTTCTCGCGTGGTATGTCCATTAACCCAATTCCCTTGGTTACACTGCTATCACGTTATGCCGGGACCGCGTGGACCCGCGTCTCTATTTGCAGAGAGTGTGCCGCTCTCGGTGCGACAGCAAAAGTCGTTTCATTGTAACGTGTTACACGCGTGCTATCGCCTGTGGGCCACCCCTCATCCTGCCCGATAGTGGGATTGGCTGATCCCACAAGCGAACATGGCCGCCTCGCCCATCCACCGCCCCCGGGCGGGCCCGCCCCGCACAACCCTCCCCACCCGGCGGACCCCCTCCCCACCCAGCCCATCCCGGGCGGGCAGTCGGCCTGTCCTCCCCGCCTCTCCCGGGGGAAGTGCGAGCCCACTGCCCGCCGGGCTGCAGGGGTGTGGCTGGGTGACTGCCCGCCGGTCCGCCGGCCCGCCAGTCCGCCCGGTGGGGAGGGGTGTGGTAGGGCCGTGTGTGGCCATTGTCATAAGCCATTTGATTACAACTACTTAAAGTGGCGCTCGACAAATCCATCGCCCGCGCCTGCTGACACCGCTCGAGTCGGGGAACTTCGGGACCTTTTTTGCGATACAACCAGCAGTTGACGCTTGACAACGGTCGGCAGGCTCTAGAATATCCCAGTTGGTTGATAGTTAACCTCTCTTAAACTTAGCTTCATTGGTGTGGCGTGGGATCGGAGGGACGGGTGAAGTCATGGAGGGGGCCTTCAGCGAGAATCCGGAAGGAGCCTAGAAAATCGTGGGGAATTCTGTCTGCTAAAGCACAGCGTGACGATCTAAAAGCAGACAATTCGCCCATGCCCGGTGTGAGAGTTTTGTCGATTCGAGCTGATGACGCCACGTACAGGCGGTGGGGGCCGCGCGCCGTCACTGCTGTTATGTTCGGCTGTGTTGGAGTGTTTCTGGCCGAGCCGGCAGACGCGCAGGTCCAAGGCGCGCGCACGGAAACCAGGCCGAAGTGCGAGGCCGCGGCCGTTGAGTCTCTCCGCGACATCGAGGGGGTCACTCTGGGAGCGGCCCTGCAGGGGAGGGTGGCCGGGGTAGTCGTATCCCAGGTTGGCGGTGCTGCCGGGGGATCAGGGAATATCCGGATCCGCGGGACATCAGGGAATATCCGGATCCGCGGGACCAACAGCCTGCAGCCGGGGAACCCGCTCATCTTCGTTGACGGTGTCCGCATCACTTCAGTAAGTGAGAGAGGCCTTCGCAGTGCGCATTCCCTGCCGCTGTTGGAGTTCGTGGATCCGTTTCAGATCTCGCACATCGAAGTACTGCGGGGCCCCGCCGCGACGATTCAATATGGCAGCGACGCAAGCAACGGGGTCATTCGCATTTACACGAAACGTGGAGGCGGGCCGGGGCCGCTTCGCCCCAGGCCGCTTCCCGATTGTCCGGCGGTTCCTTAGCCCGCCGGCGAATGGTAGAACCGGCGACATGGCGCATCCGGCGGCGAAATCGGGCTCCCCTCACCTCGATTCGTCACACATGTTGCTCTACGCAACACACCTCACAAAGGGGGAGTAACCTCATGAGACAACTGAGTTCGATGCTTCGAAGCGCGGTTACCCGTGCTCCGACGGTGTTTGCACTGGCTGTGGGGCTGGCGCTGTCAGCGGCGCCCGCGCTCGCGCAGACGGGCACCGTTGAGGGACGAGTGACCGCGGCGGCGACCGGCGATCCCGTCACGGGGGCGCAGGTCATCATGGTGGGCACCAACCTTGGTGCGCGCACGGACGCCGACGGCCGGTTCGTGTTGCTCAACGTGCCGACCGGCGGTCAGCAGGTCCGGGCGGCGGCTATCGGGTACGCCATGATGACGGTGCAGTTCAACGTGCAGGCCGGCGTCGTCAACACTGCCGACTTCCAGCTCAACACGAGCGTGTTGCGGCTGGACGAGGTGGTCGTGACCGGCACGGCGGGCCAGGCCCGCAAGCGCGAGGTGGGGAACACCATCTCGTCGATCAACCTTGCCGACATACCCGACCCACCGGCCAACATGGACCAGCTGCTGCAGGCGCGCTCGGCCGGTATGCAGGTCATGCAGTCGAGCGGCATGGCTGGGAGTGGTGCGCAGATCCGGCTGCGGGGTGCCGTGTCCGTCAGCCAGAGCAACCAGCCGTTGATCTATGTGGACGGTGTGCGGATCAGGAGCGAGGGCTACCGGCGGAACCGGCCGGCCGTCGGCTTCACCGGCAGGAGCGGCAACGTCCAACCGAGTCCCCTGAACGACATCAACCCGGACGACATCGAGCGGGTGGAGGTCATCAAGGGCTCGGCAGCGAGCACGCTGTACGGGACCGAGGCGTCAGCGGGCGTGATTCAGATCTTCACCAAGAAGGGTCAGGCGGGCACCACGCGCTGGACCGCCGAGATCGGCCAAGGGTTCTCCACTGAGCGGCCGTACGGGACGGATGAAAACCCGTACTTGAACATGAAGCCCTGCGCCACGGGACCAACCTGTTGGGAGGAGTGGACCCAGAGCAAGACCGTGGGGCTGTGCTCGGACGAGGGTCTGACCATCAACATCCACTGCTCGTGGCTCAGGAACGGCCACCGGCAGAAGTACTCCGGTTCCGTGGGCGGCGGCAGCGATGAGTTTCAGTACTTTGTGTCGGGCGGGTTCGAGGACAACGACGGTGTGATGCTGCTCGACAACGAAAAGAAGATCGCGACCCGCGGCAACTTCAGCTTCGATTTGGTAAACAATGTGGGTGTGGACTGGAATACGTCCTACACCAACAACCGGATCGCGAACACGGCCGCGGGGAACAACGCCCACGGTGTGACGCTGAACGTATTCAGGGCCGAGCGGAACTACTTCGGCGACAGCGATCCGAACAACCTGCGGCAGCTGCTGAACCAGGAGATCACCACCGAGATCGACCGGTTCATCACGGGCACGACGGTCAACTACACTCCGTGGACGTGGTTCACCAACCGGTTCACGGTCGGGTACGACCTGGCGCAGCAGGAGAATCGGAACCTGCGGCCCTTCGGATTCGTCCGGGCGCCCCGCGGCATTTTGAATGACGAGCAGATCAAGTACACCTCGCTCACCACGGACTACGCGGGCAGCGTCAACTTCAGCCTTACAGATGCGATCAGGTCCACGTTCTCGTTCGGCGGGCAGGGTGCGGTTACCCAGCTGGTCCGGACGACGGCGTACAGCCAGGACTTCCCAGGCCCCAGCGAGCCGACGGTGAGCGGCGGGGCCACGTTCATCGCGCGTGAGGATCGCGAGCGGGTGGTGAACGCGGGATTCTTCTTCCAGAACATGTTCAACTTCAACGACAAGCTGTTCCTAACCGGCGGTGTGCGGGTGGACGGCAACAGCACGTTCGGCAAAGGCCTCGGGTTGCAGGCGTATCCGAAGGCGCAGGTGTCCTACGTGATCTCCGACGAGTCGTTCTTCCCCGAAGGGTTGGGGGAGATGAAGCTGCGCGGCGCGCTGGGGTTGTCGGGCCGGGCGCCTGGAGTGTTCGATGCGATCCGGCAGTGGGATCCCATCCCCTACGATGGGGACCCGGCGTTCCGCCCGGACAACGTGGGGAACGACGACATCGGACCGGAGCGGACCCGAGAGATCGAAGTGGGCGTCGACTGGGCGTTCTTAGACAACCGCATTTCCACTGAGTTCACGTATTACGAGCAGAAGACGACGGACGGGCTGTTTGACGTAGCTCAGGTTCCGTCGCTCGGCTTCCTCGATGCGCAGGCGGCGAACGTTGGTTCGATCCGCAACCGGGGCATCGAGCTGAACGTCAACGCAGTCGTACTGGACCAGGCCGACTTCGGGTTGGATCTGGGTGCCAACATCTACACCAACAAGAGCATGGTGCTCAGCTTGGGCGACACGACCGGCACCGACTTTGCCGTGCCGTTCGGGGCCGGCGGTGGCTGGGTCGAGGTGGGCTTCCCCGTGATGGCCCACCGGGGAATCAACATCAAGAACGAGGATGTGATTGCCGAACCCGACACCACGTGCCTAGCTACGGACCCCTGCAACGTGCTGGGCGAGTTTGTCTTTGGCCCGCAACAGCCCACGACGGTCCTCGGGCTGAATGCGAGCCTGCGGCTGCCGAAGGGCATCACGATCTCAGCCCGCGGCGAGTATCAGAAGGGTGCATACATCGAAGATGGCGCGTCGGGCAACGCCCTCTCCCGCTCTGTCCGCTGGCCCACGTGCTCCAATGCTTACACGATTCTGGATGCTGGTGGCACGGAAGATCAGCTGACCGCGTGGGAGCGGCATGCGTGCATTCCGTCGAACCACGACTTTGACATTCACTTCTACAAGCAGGACTTCTTCAAGCTCCGCGACCTGACGCTGCGGGTCCCATTTGGCTGGGCGATCCCGCAACTGCAGCAGGCTACATTGACGTTGACGGTGCAGAACTACTTCCGCTGGATCAACGATGACCTGCGGGTCTTCGATCCAGAGATGGTTGCGCGCGACTCGCTCAACGATCAGAACCGCAGCATCTCCGAGCACATACCGCCGCCGGCGATCATCACGGCCTCCGTCCGGGTGAACTTCTAAGGTGCGGGGGCAAATCATGAAGACGCATCAACTCAATCACCCGGATATGGAGAAACGTGATACCATGAACACTCACAATAGATATAAGATGCTGTGGCGCGGGGGAGGTTCTCTCCTCGCCGCGGCCGTGCTCGCGGTCTCCGCGTGTGACACGGAGATCCTCAACCCGGGCCCCGTCGAGGATCAATTCCTGGACAGCCTGCTGGCGCACGAGGGGGTGGTCAGGGGTGCCCAGCGCGACCTGTCCGACGCGTTGGACCAGATTGCGTACTGGGGCGCGGCGCTCACGTACGAGATCAACCCCGCCGGCTCCACGGGAAGCTTCGGCATCCCCACGGAAGTGCAGGACGGCCGGTTTGACACGGACTTCGAAGCCGACTGGGAGCGCGCGCAGCGGGCCCGCTGGACGGCGGAGGACGGGCTGCGCCGCTTTGGGGAAGCACTTGCAGCCATCGAGGGGGCGCCCCCCGCCGGTGACTACGCACCCATCGCAGAGGCGGCATTGACGGCCGGGTACGCCAACCGGCTGCTAGGGGAGAACTTCTGTGAAGTGACCTTCGACGGCGGTGCGGTGGAGGCTCACACCGCGGCATTCAGCCGCGCGGAGGGGTTCTTCACCCAGGCGATTACCGTCGGTGGTGCCGCCGGTGAGGACGATATCGTGATGGCTGGTTATGCAGCGCGGGCTTCGGTGCGCGCCTATCTTGCCACCTACGGCCTGGCCAATTGGGCAGACGCCGCCGCGGATGCAGCGATGGTCACGGACAATGACTTCACCTGGGAAGCGGTGTATACCACGCAGGACGACGACCAGAAGAACTTCATCTCGTGGGCGGTCGGCGGCGAGCCGTATCGGGCCCACACCCAATGGGCGACGTTCTACGAGGAGTACTTCACCAACACCGGTGACGCGCGGGTGGAGTGGGCGGTGGGCGACTGCCCGGACTGCCCGGATCCCCTCAACCCGGTCGGTGATGCCGCGGTGACCAAGTTCGGGGGCAACGTGCTCTGGTACCCGCAGCAGAAGTACGATTGGGGTGACAACATCAATCTCTCGAGCGGTTGGGAGGCGCGCCTCATCGAGGCCAGGCCGAGGCAGCGCTCAACGGCGGTGGCGGCGCGGCAGTGGCCGTGCCGTTGATGAACCAGCGCCGCACGGACTTGGGCCTGCCGTTAATCCCCGTGGGCACCGATGCCGAGGCGTACACCGCCCTCAAGCAAGAGCGGATGCTGGAGCTCTGGCTCGAGGCGCGGCGGCTCGGTGACCTGCGCCGCTGGGAGGCCAACAGTGTTTCGGGCGGTATCTCGGATGTCCTCGACGGCATTTATATGGACCTGGATAGTGACGGTGACAAAGAGATAGACCCCGTGCTCACTACCCTCGGCGTGAACCACCGGGGCTGGCCCATCGGTGAGTCTGAGCGGGAGACGAACCCCAACGTCACCTCGCAGAATACCTGCCCGGGGACAAGCTAAGCCGTTTCTCCGTGGGCGGATGAGAGTAGGCCGCCCAGGCAATCTCACGCGACCCGCTGGTTTACCCAGCGGGTCGCTTCTTGTTTGAGCGCAGAATGGTCGCTTTACCTGGGCCCAGATGTAGTTTAGGGAAATCCGAAGTTCCGATGTCTTCTGGTCAGTTCAGAGGAGTGGGAGGGTAGCATGATGCGCTGTCTACGAGTGAGCGTCGCGTTCGCGGTGAGTTGTGCCGTTCTCACGGCACCGCTTTTTTCTCAGGTCCCGACGCCGGAGTCCGTGATCGGTTTCCGGCCGGGCACGGACTACAAGCTGGCTGACTACGGACAGATATCTGAATATTTCACTCGGCTTGCCGCGGCGTCGGACCGAATGACTCTGAACGAGATCGGTAACACTGCGGAAGGGCGCCCGATGATGCTGGCGGTGATTTCCAGTGAGGAGAACCTGCGGCAGCTAGACCGCTGGAAAGATATCGCCCGGCGCCTGGCCATGGCCGAAGGGGTGTCAGACCAGGAGGCTCGACGGCTTGCCCAAGAAGGCAAAGCGGTGGTGTGGATCGACGGGGGCCTTCACGCCACTGAAGTCGCCCATGGTCAACACACCTCACTGCTGGCACACCATCTCGTGACGAGTGAGGATGACGAGGTGCGGAAGATCCGCGATGAGACGGTAATCCTGCTCATGCCGCTGATGAACCCCGACGGCCTCGAGCTCACAACTGACTGGTACCGCCGTAACGTCGGAACTGCCTATGAGACGTCGCCCATGCCGGTGCTGTACCACAAATACGTTGGGCACGACAACAACCGTGACTGGTACATGACGCTGCAGCCGGAGAGCCGGGCGGTGGCGAATCAGCTGTGGCACGAGTGGTTCCCGCAGATCGTCTACAACCACCATCAGACCGGACCCATACCCTCTCGCATCTTCATCCCGCCCTTCAAGGATCCGATGAACCCCAACATCCCGCCGCTCGTCATGCGGGGGATTAACCTCGTAGGGTCGGCTATGGGGTTGCGGTTTGCGCAGGAGGGCAAGCCGGGGGCCGTGTCGCGGGTGAGCTACACGGTGTGGTGGAACGGGGGGATGCGGACAGCGCCATACTACCACAACCAAGTGGGCATTCTCACCGAGACGAATCTCTATCGCTACGCCACGCCCCACTACTACGAGCCGGACGAGCTGCCCAAGAACTTCCGAGAGGGAATGTCCGGCAATCCGTGGAAGGGTGGCTGGTGGCGACTTGGTGATGCGGTGGAGTACATGCTGACGGCGTCCATGGCCGTGGCAAAGATCGGAGCGGATCTCAGAGAGGATTGGCTGTACAACATCTACCTCATGGGAACGCGAGCGATCGAGCGCGGCCGCGAGGGCCGCCCGTTCGCTTATGTGATTCCCCAGGAACAGTGGGACGGTGGGGAGGCCATTGAGCTAGTGAATGTTTTGCGTCGCGGAGGTGTAGAGGTCGAGCGTGCAACGCGTCCCTTCACGGCAGACGGTAACAGCTTCGGAGGCCCCCCCGATCCGCCGTACGACATGGCCGGCTGGACACTTCCCATTCAGATGGGGGTGACGGTTCACAGAATCGAGGAATCGTTCCGAGCTTCGACCGAGCGCGTTACTACCACAATGGTGGTGGCTGATGCTGGGTCGGTGAGCGGCCAGGGTCCGTTGTACATGCTGACGCCAAAGGAGAACAAGAGCATCCTGGCCGTGAACAAGCTGCTGGCCGACGGTGCGAGTGTCTCCAGAGCCGGTGCTTCGTTCGAATCTGGCGGGAGGACATGGCCCGCCGGAACGTTCCTCGTGCGAGGCAAC
>JBDHDY010000262.1:0-7593 GCA_039591275.1 Gemmatimonadota bacterium
GCTGAGACGAGCTGCGCCGTCACGCGGAGCCGATCTCCGGCCTTGCGAACGGTCCCCTCGAGCAAGGTTGACACGTTGAGCGTCTCTCCAATCTCTCGAGGCGTCGCGCGGACATCCTGGAAGGCAAACGCAGCGGTACGCGACGCCACGCGCAGCCCGGGCACCTTGTTGAGTGCACTGATCAGCTCGTCGGTCATGCCGTCCACGAAGTAGGCGTCATCCTCATCTCCGCCCACGTTGACGAAGGGGAGCACGGCGATGGCCCCCGCTGGAGGGGCACTCGATCGATCCCGATTCGAACCCGACCCCACCAAGTAAGCGAGTCCTGCTACCACGATAGCCAGGGCGGCCAGGCCGGCCATGAGCCGCTGCTTGGCAAACTGACCGATACCCACGCCAAGGCCGTGCGAGGACAGCGCGTGCGACGACCCGCTGATGAACGCGGGATCGTCCAACACATCAACGATCTCCCTGGCCGATTGGGGCCGATGCGCTGGGTCTTTCTCGATGCAGCGCATGACGAGATCCGCAAGCCCCTCGGGAAGGTCTGGTCTCACGCTGCTGAGAGGTTCAGGGGCTTCCGTAACATGGGCGGCCAGGATTGCCCGTCCCCGCCCGGCAAAGGGCGGTGCGCCCGTCAGCATCTGGTACGCCATGATGCCGAATGCATAGATGTCGGCACGATGATCAGTGTCTTGGTCGCCTGCGATCTGCTCTGGGGCCATGTACGTGGGAGTGCCAAGGGAAGTGCCGACGCTCGTGAGTGGGTCGGTGGGGTCGCTGCCTTCCCTGTGCTGGGCCAGATAGATCGCTTTGGCGACGCCGAAGTCGGCAAGTGCCGCCGATCCCGCCGCCAGGAGGACGTTACCCGGCTTCACATCCCGATGGACAATCCCCCGTTCGTGCGCGTACGCGAGCGCGCGGGCGACATCCTTGAGAATGCTGACACTCTCCCGCGCCGAGAGGCGGCGTCCTCCAGTTAAGCGTGCCCCGAGCGACTCGCCTTCAACGAAAGGCATGATGAAGAACGGCAAGCCTTCCGTTTCGCCAGCGCTGATGACGCCTACGATGTGAGGGTGCTGGAGGTTCGCGGAGAGCATGATCTCGCGCTTGAACCGGTCGAGTGATGCCCCTGCCACGAGATCCGAGGAGAGAACTTTGACCGCGACCCTGCGGTGGAGCGCCTTGTCGTGCACCAGAAATACCCTGGACATGCCACCACCACCAAGCTCTTCCTCAACGGTGTAGGTATCGCCCAAGGTCTGCTGCAGTTGTTCGAAGAGCTCCACGATGGCGCGTCTTTCCTGGCTGGGGAACTCGGCCGTATGCCCACGAATTATACAACGGCGGGGCGCGGATCTATGCTCCGCGCCGCGCCGCGGGCCACACCTCACCCGACCATCAACCACATTCCCCAGCTCACAAACAGCACGCCGAACACCCGACTGAGAAGCTGGCCACGCGCTGCAATCTTCTCAACGCAGATCATCAAAGTTAACAGTGCCATCCACAGAAGGTTCATCACACCAAGTGCAAACATGAGCCCCATCAATGCCCAGCAGCACCCGACACAATAAACTCCGTGACGAGAGCCCATGTGAAACGCTCCCGCCGGACCACCTCGCCATTGGGAGAGAAAGAAGTTGAGCGGTGTGCGGCAGTGTTTGAGGCAGGCAGCCTTTAGAGGACTGAGTTGAAAGAGACCCGCCGCAACAAGGAGCGCACCACCCACATGGGAGCCTGGGCCAATCTCCACGGCTCGCAACGCGCCGCTCTGCTGAAGCGTCACTTGCAAGATCGCCGCGCCGAGACTGTACACCCCCCAAATCGCAAAATATCCGGCAACAAACGCCCCGACTGGAATGATCGGTCGTTGCGCAGCGCCATGGCCCTTGCTCATTGCGGCGAATAGCACTATCCACGGCATCACCGGTGGAAGCATCATGGCGATCATCATGATCATCCACATCGCGAATGCCAGCGCCACACTCCCTGGCCCGAATAACATAGCGTGAGGTGCTCCGAGCGAATGGCGACCCGCCACAAACGACGTGTGCTGATAGGCCAGAATGAGCCAGGACAGGACGAACACCCCTGCTGCAGACGCAAGCAGTATGTTGCGATCCCGCTTTGCCAGATCCACCGACGACATTCTTGGGGACATTGGTAACTCTACGAAGGCGCCACGGACCAGTCGAAGTCCGAGTAGAGAGCGTGGGTTCCCACATTGCTCACCATGATCTCGCCGTCGTTGTACCGCGCATTGCCCCGCGCGATAACCTGTGAAGGAGCGTGGATCTGGTTGAACATGTTCTCGAACTTCACGGGCTTCGACTTGTCCCGACCGCGGATCGCTTCGATGCTTGACTCGAGCAAACCATCGACGCTCACGGATTTGTTCTTACCGTTGTCTACGATGCGAATCGGCACATAGCGCGTGTCGAGCCGCCGCGAGACAAATCCTGCCAGCACGGCCCACGGCCCGCCTACCTTGCCGGTGAGAATGTGCTCTGCAGCTTCGCGCTGTTCGGCCGACGCCTGCTCGTCGATGAGCACCACCTGCGTCCAATTGCCGTCGATCATGTGTTGCGGACTGGTGTACGCTACCACGGCGATCACTCCAGCCAACGACACGCCGCCGATCTCGCCATCGTCAAAGCGGATGGCCCAGTAGCCGGCGCACGGGTCGTAAGTGCACAGTTGCTCGAAGTGCACGTGACCGGGACACACCACCTGACAGCTGCAACACTCAAACAAGAGGCCCCGGGCCCACCACCGTGCCGTGTCTCCTCTTTCATCTGTTCCCGTCATTCAGCCTCCGCCAGGCTTGGTTCGTTTCCTGCACCCACGGTCGCCGAGCCACGGCAACCGCCATTCATAGACCAACTTGGACCCTCACGTAAACCATTGTACTCCAACAGTTAACCGACTGCCAGCGGAGAGCTACTTGCTGTGGCTGGAAGCAGGCAACAGGACCATGCACCGGCCCGCTTGACTCCCGGCAGAGTACGGGCTATTATGCCCGCAAGCAGATATATCCATTTATAGATATATCTATGAACGAAGACTTCGTAGCGGAGGGGCCATGACAACCAAGGGCCCTCATTCAGATCCAGAGAGCCTCATCCCACTGCGGCCTGTGGTTTTCGCCATCCTGCTCATTCTCAATGAGGAGGAGCGCCACGGCTATGGGATCATGCAAGAAGTGCCCAAGCGTGCGAGCGGACGCTCGGTGCTCGGTCCCGGTACGCTCTACCGAACACTGAAAGAAATACAGGAGCTTGGCCTAATCGAACCTTCGGGTCACCGGCCAGCGCCCGAGCAAGACGATGAACGCCGGCGGTACTACCGACTCACTCCCTTCGGTAAGCAAGTCGCGGCGGCTGAGGCGGCGCGCATGGCCACTCTGGTACGCGATGCGCAGGCCGGAGATCTGTTGTCGGGCAGTAGGTGAGAGGTACAAGTGGGAAGTGAGAGGTGAGAAGTGAGAAGCCTTGACGGCCACACAACGGTGAGGAGAGAACATGTGTGCGTCTCCAAGCGGGTAGCATGTGGCAGGCGCCTATGGCTCTGAGCCAAGCCGTAACGGGATCACAGGAGTCAACACGGATGCCACCGGTGGCGTTCGTTATCGCCGTCGTCCTGAGCGAACGAGAGCGGCACGGCTTCGAGATCATGCAGGCCGTGCATTTGCGTACGCGGCGTTCGTCCGTCCTTGGGCCAGGCACGCTTTACCGAACGCTGCAAGAGATGCAAGGGATGGGTATCATCGAACGGGGAGATCGCCGGCCAGTGGCAGAGCTCCACGGCGAACACCGACAGTACTATCGCATCACACCGCTCGGGCGCCGCATTGTCGCGGGTGAAGCCGTGCGTCCCAACGTCTACAGCGCCCATCAGGCGCCCGCACCGTGAGCGGCAAAGCCAACGCCAACGGGTATCGTCCGTCCGTATCGGAGCGCGTGTACGGCATGCTCCTCTTCTCGTACTCACCGCTCTTCCGTCGCGAGGCTGGTGCGGAAATGATGGAGGTTTTCCGTGATGCGTACCGATACGCTCGGACGCGGAGCGGGACATTGGGTGTGATGCGCCTGTGGCTGCGCACTTCGCTCGATCTCCTCGTGAGCGCCGTCCCCGAACGATTGACAGCGCTGCGCAACGCTTTGAGACAATCCCCTCCTGGACACCCGACGACCGGAACGAGGAAGGCCGTGATGATGGAAACGCTGCTGCAGGACATTCGCTATGCCGTGCGCAACCTCGTCAGGTACCCAGGCTTCACAGCCGTGGTGACGCTGACGCTAGCACTCGGCATCGGTGCCAATACGGCGATCTTCAGCCTCGTCAACCAGGTCCTGTTGCGGCCGCTCCCCATCGTCGATCCTGACAAGGTCATTGCCCTCTACACCAGTGATTTCAGCAGCGGCATCTACGGCACATCGTCTTACCCTGACTACGTCGACTTCCGGGAACAGAGCGACGCCCTTGCCGATCTGGCGGCGTTTCGTCAACCGGCACCGCTGGATCTGGCAGGCACCGGAGTCGCTGAGCAAATCACCGGGGCCTTGGTCACGGGAAACTACTTCTCCGTTCTGGGAATAACAGCAGCCGTCGGCAGGGTGTTCGACCCCAGCGACGATGTGACTCCCGGAGCACACCCCGTAACGGTGCTGAGCCACGGTTTATGGCAGCGGCGCTTCGGTGGGGATCTGTCGATCGTGGGACAGAGTGTGAACCTGAACGGCACCCCTTACACCGTTGTCGGCGTCGCACCGGAAACGTTCACGGGCACAAGCCTGGGGTCGACGCCCGACATCTGGTTGCCGCTCAAGATGGTGGGGCAAACCAATCCGGCTTTTCAACAGTTTCCGGTATTCGAGTTGCGAGGTGGACGGTGGCTCGGTGTCGTAGGACGGTTGGCACCGACGGCGACGATCGAACAGGCGCAGACGGAGGTCACCGCCATCATGCGGCGTCTCGCGGACGAGTATCCGCAGACGAATCTGGGCACCCTCAGCCAGCCGAATGACCCACGCCCTATGACGCTGCTACCAGCTAGTGAAGCCGCGGTGGGTGGCGGTCTGATGGCGAGAACGGTGGGACGCGCGCGCTTGCTGATGATCATTGTTGGAATCGTGTTGCTGATCGCCTGCGCCAACGTGGCCAAAGCAGGCCGCGGGCGACTCGTTCGCCAGATGCTGACGGAAAGCTCAACCCTGAGCTTGCTCGGAGGGGCGATGGGACTCGTGCTCGCGTATTGGCTCGGGAAACTGTTGGTGCCACTCGGCCTGCCCTCTGCAATCTCACGTTTCGTTACCGTATCCGAACTGACTATGGACGGACGTGTTCTTGCCTTCACAGTGGTGGTCTCCGTCCTCACGGGGCTCGTTTTTGGCGTCATTCCCGCATTTCATGCATCCAGGCCGAACCTCGTACCCACACTCCACAACAGCGACGAGGGATTCGCGGCAACTGGACGGCGCTACGGCGTTCGCGATGTTCTCGTCGCGCTGCAGGTTGCCAGCTCGCTGATACTGCTCATCGGAGCCGGGCTTTTTGTGCGCAGCCTCCAGGCGGCCTATGACACGGAGCTCGGATTCACTACGGGCAACGTGTTGCTGGCTACGCTCAATGTCGGCCGCCAGGATATGAGCCAAGAGCAGGGAGAACAGTTTTATCGCCAGCTATGGGAGAACGTGTCCGCGCTGCCCGGCGTGCAAGCGGCATCGCTTGCGGCTTTTTATCCCGTGCAACCGGGTGGAAGGCGCCGCAACGTGACCGTGGATGGATATCAGCCAGAGGACGGCGAAGACATGGAGCTCAACTACAATGTCGTGGGCCCCGGCTTCTTCCGGACGATCCAGATGCCGCTTCTCCGGGGCAGGAGCTTCACGGAGCGTGACGACGCATTGGCACCAGGGGTTGTGATCATCAACGAGACCTTTGCCGAGCGCTACTGGCCAGCGGAAGACCCATTGGGCAAACGTATCAACGTCCCTGGTCCTGGAGCACCCGAACGGTGGCTTGAGGTGATTGGCGTCGTTCCGACAGGCAAGTATCGGCGCGTACGGGAAGATCCAATGCCTTATATGTATCTTCCTCTCGCACAGACCTACCAACAGGCGGTGACGCTAGCCGTGAGAACCTCTGGTGAGGCCACAGTAGCGCTCCCGTCCATCCGCTCCGAGGTCCGAACTCTCAACGCGACAATGCCGTTGGTCGGCGTGCGAACACTCTCGCAGCACTTGGGCCGCGCATTGGCGCAGGAGCGGACCACGGCCACAATGGTCGGCGCGCTCGGGTTGTTGGCATTGCTGGTGGCGGCCGTCGGAATTTACGGTGTCATGTCATACGCTGTGTCGCAGCGCACGCAGGAGATCGGCATTCGGGCGGCTCTTGGCGCGAAATCACATGACGTACTATGGCTCGTGGTGAGCAAAGGGATGCGACTGGCGATGGCAGGTGTCGTGATCGGAATCGGTGGAGGCTTCGCCCTGAGCCGTCTTTTGGAGAGCTTTCTTTTCGGCGTGAGTGCGACGGACCCAACGACATTTGGCGGCGTATCTTTGTTGCTCGCCCTAGTGGCGTTGCTAGCCAGCTACATCCCAGCACTCCGGGCAACCAAGGTCGATCCGATGTCGGCGCTGAGATATGAATAGGTAAGTGGTAAGAGGTGAGAGGGCCGCCCCTCCCCAGGTGGGTTGGGGATGGTCCTTCTCACCTCTCACCACACATCAAGTACTCCTTCAACTCCCCATACTCCTTCCCCATCTCTACTACACGCTCCGGCTTGTCGAGACAAGTTGCCAGGGCCTCAGGAATAGCCACGGGCTTTCCAATCGCTCCCTCCACGACGTCGGCGAATTTCGCGGGGTGCGCAGTCGCCAAGAAGACGCCCGCTGTGTCCGGCGCGGCCGTATCGCGACACTTCTCGAGACCGAGATACCCGATTGCGGAATGGGGATCGAGTAAGTACTCCATCCGGTGATGAACGTCTGCGATCGCCGCCAAAGCTTCATCGTCCGTGTGGCGGCTTCCTTGAATGTCATTCCTGATCGCCTCGATGTCACCCCGGTAGAGGTTCACGATTCGACTGAAGTTGCTCGGATTGCCCACATCCATCGCGTTCGCGACAGTGTGCACGGCGGGCCGAGGCTCAAAGCGGCCGGTTCGCAAGAATTCAGGAACGACATCATTGACATTGGTGGCAGCGAGGAATCGGTCACAGCGAAGTCCGAGACGCTTGGCCAGTAATCCGCCCGTGAGGTTGCCGAAATTGCCGCTCGGCGTTGAGATGAGAAGCGATCGCGTCGGGAGCTGAGCCACCGCGTGAAAGTAGTAGAACGTTTGCGGCAGCAAGCGCCCTACGTTGATCGAATTTCCTGAGGCGATGAAACGCTCCTGCCGCAGCGCTTCGTCGGCGAATTTCGCTGGGTGCGCAGTCGCCAAGAAGACGCCCGCTGTGTCCGGCGCGGCCGTATCGCGACACTTCTCGAGACCGAGATACCCAATTGCGGAATGGGGATCGAGTAAGTACTCCATCCGGTGATGAACGTCTGCGATCGCCGCCAAAGCTTCATCGTCCGTGTGGCG
>JBDHDY010000263.1:0-5410 GCA_039591275.1 Gemmatimonadota bacterium
GGGAAGCCCTTCCGGATCTGCCGGACTGCCAGTAGCCGCCAC
The DNA here is from genome assembly GCA_039591275.1 of Gemmatimonadota bacterium. Lineage (GTDB taxonomy): Bacteria > Gemmatimonadota > Gemmatimonadetes > Gemmatimonadales > GWC2-71-9 > JBDHDY01. The sequence continues at coordinate 43 of JBDHDY010000263.1, forward strand.
CGGCACCACGGCCCGAAGCAGCTGGGCTAGAAGGCCATCTGGGTTCCACCGCCGGATTCCGCGAGCCACAATCGGTGGGCCCGTGCTAGGCTACGCTGCAAGCCCTAGAGCGCGGGAGAGCTTAGTCTCCTAATCTCGGTGCAGCAACGTTGCCTCGCGGCTGCCCTAGTCGCCCTTGTGGTAACGTCGATATTGCTCCTCAATAGCCGAGAGTTACGACACGCAGCTCTACGTCCCAGTGCATCGGCCTAATGAGAAGTTCCATGTGTTCCTCCGGATCCGTCGCCTCGTACGTGATGCAGACACGCAGACGTGGACGCGCGCATCGCCCCATGTCGCAGCACTAGTCTCTTCATCTCTGCACAAATAGCTTGCCGTCACTTTCATTTTATAATAGAAATGCAGACAGCCAGCAGCCGTCAGGAGTCATCGTGCATCTCACTTCGTCTTGGGTTACTATCAGCGCTCCATGGAGTCGTTGCACATACTCATTCGACGATCTGTTCTCTCACGCCGAGCACATCGCTACGCCACGGCATGTGACTGAAGTCACACGACGTTTATGCGTTGCGCGCGGCGATGCTGTCGCAGGTATGGGAATTGCGCATACAGGTAATTGGAAGGCAACCGTGCTCTACTGGTTTGAACGAATTACACATGCAGGAGGCAGCCGTGAGCAATAGGAGTGTCAGAGCCGTCGCGGATGCCGGACGTACAAGGTTGTTCCGAGCTACGCTCACCCGGCGCTTACTGCCTCTCACATTGGTGGCGTTGGTCGCCGGCTGTTTCGATGAGGACACGGTGTTCCTCTCAGAGGACACATCGCAGCCACCACCGGCGGAAGCTGTTTTTCTGGGTTATCAAGACTCGACCCAGAAGATCCTCGCGTGTGCTGAGTGTCACCCAAGCAGGGCCGCATCGTGGATGGCAACCGGACATGCCACAGCCTGGGAGGATCTCCAGGCAAGCGGACACGCCCAAGATTTTTGTGAGGGTTGTCACACAGTCTCGGAACTGGGAAGCGTGGTCGATACGGTCGCGGGTTACAACTCAGAGGAGACGGCAAGACTGCAGGACGTACAATGTGAATCTTGCCACGGCCTCGGTGGTCAGCACTGGACAAACACAAGTAGCGTGCTTGCGCCTCTGGCAGTCGCTAGCGAAACCGGCTGCGGTGAATGTCACCAGGGCACACACCACCCGTTCGTAGAACAGTGGGCCCAGTCGAGCCATGGACTAGTGCCACACCAGGCCGCCGCAGCGGGAGTCGGCTCATTCTGCCTACCGTGTCACGACGGCAAGACGGCATTGGAACAGACGTTTGGTGAGGCGACGAACTATCTCGAGCGTTCGGACGCCGAACTGCTTCCGATAACGTGCGGTGTGTGCCACGCTCCCCACGGGTCGCCTAACACCGCGAACTTGCGGAAGCCCATCGAGAACGCCTCGACCGATCATCTCTGCGTGGCGTGCCACTCCCGACGAGCGGAGCCACCCTCCTCTCATGGACCCCACGGAGCACAAGGACCCATTGTGCTCAGCGAGGACGCGGGCTGGATCCCGCCAGGACTTTCCGAACTGCCCAAGCACCCGCATGGCCAGAATAACGAAGACCTCTGCGCCACGTGTCACGTGACCATGTTCGAGGTAACCGATCCGGGGACTGGGGACTTTGTCTTCCAAAGCGTCGGTCACACGTTCGAGGCCATTCCCTGCTTGGACACCGACGGGTTGCCCGTTGCCGGTCCATGCGACGTTCTGGAACGCGACTTTCGCGGGTGCGTGGACTCCGGGTGTCATTCGCAGGCCTCGGCCGCACGAGGGTTCTTCGTGAACAACATCAGGGAAATCAACGAACTCCTGGACGAGCTCTGGGTCGACACTGACGGCGACGCGGTGCTCGACATCTCTGACGAGGGACTGTTGCGGGACGTGGTGGCGTTGCGCGACCCCTCTCAGTTCGACTTGTCGGACGAGACAGTGTCGGTTGCCGAGGGTGTGTTGTGGAACGCGCAGCTCGCGGCTACCGACGAGCGACCCTGGTTCGCTGACGGAGAGGTTTTCGGCACGAGCTTCAGTGCGCACCCCTCAGGTGGCAACGGTGTGCACAACCCGACTCTCCTAAAGACGTTGCTCGAGGAGTCCATCGAGGCTCTCGTAACCGAGTACGGTCTGACGCGCAGATAATGGCATCGAACGTGATGTCGCAGCCCGAGCCGGAGGCTGCAGCCGTTGGCCGGCCCGGGCATCATGAAGTAGGAGGCAAGGTGATGATGAGTGAGCAGGTGGAGGACGACAGAAGCAACTTGGCGAACTTCGCGTCAACCACCTTTGAGCCGCGGCTCAGTGGGCGACGTCCGATAGCCGCCATTTTGATTGTGATTGCAGCCGTCGCGGGTGTCCGCATCGGCTCTCTCGAGGCCCAGCAATGGCGCGGACGCGCGCATACCAGAGTGCAGTACGTACAGGCGCGCACGCTCGTGTGGGACAGTGTGGCCGTGGACCAGACGACGGGCGACGGTTCGCTGCGGATGTCCGGAACGACACAAGTTAGGTGCGCACCGGCCGCGGACTTTTGTTATTTCTCGCGGGCTGGGCAGACGAGAGTGACATCTCCGGTCACCCAAGACGTCGACCTTAGCGTTTGGGGCTTCGGTGTGCAGGGGCTTCGCCTGTACGGGAGCGCCCGCTTTCGCGGCGCCATCAGTGGCACTGATTTTTGGCCCCGATCCGACGATCATGTGGACCTCTTCGCCGGTTACCTGGAGCTACAACGGACCAACTACCGCATCCGAGTGGGCCGGGACTACCAGGTGAGTGGGCTGGGCTACTATGGCTATGACGGCGGTTCAGCGGTCTTGCGGTTGCGGCCAGCCCGCCTGGAGGTCGAGGCCTACGGGGGCATCGGACTCGAGCGGGGGCTTGCAGATCCCGTGGATTCCAAAGCCCTCGAGTCGCTCGAGGAGTTCCAGCCTCGCAACTCCAACTTCCTGTTTGGCGTGCGGGCATCCGCCCGGCCGATACGGGGGGCCGCGGTGGAGGCCATCTACCAGCGGGAAGAGGAGCGCGGCGCCGGCGGGCTTGCCTCCGAGCGAGTGGGGGTCGAAGCCACGTACACGCCGAAGGCTGGCATCTGGATCCAAGGCCATGCCGACTACGACCTGGCCACCGACTTCTTGGGCAAGGCCGGAGCGACGGTGGGCTGGTCCGTGAACCCCCAGGTGTTTGTCGAGGGTCGGGTTTTCCGGTACCGGCCAGTGTTCAGCCTGCAGACCATCTGGGCGGCTTTCAGTCCGACTCCCTACACGGGTTGGGGTGTGTCGGTGGGACTTCGACCCATCGACGATCTCTCCGTCTCCCTGCTAGGAGAGCGGCGAGACTACGGGGAAACCGACGCAGAGGTTCCCTTCGAGGTCACGACGGACCGTACCTGGCGTGCAGGCGCTTCCGCGAGCTGGCAGCCGGAAGAGAAGTGGCGCGTGGACGGCGGGTATTGGGTGAACTTGAGCTTCGGCTCGGCGACTAGCACGGGCCAGTTCCGCGTGAGCGCGCAGCCGCTGGATAAGCTGTCCGTCGGAGGGAGGTTCTCCGCGTTCCAGCAAATCGGCGAGTTCCGGGTCGGCGAGGGGCGGGTCTGGAGCGTGGGTGCCGAAGCGCAATGGGACACACCGGTGGGGATCGTGTGGGGTTCCATGGACCGGTATCGTCACGACCGGCGTGGAAATGAGGAGGTCTTGCCGGATTGGACGCAAACGCGGGCCTCGTTCGGCCTGTCAATCTACCTGGGCACCGAACCGGGGAGGACGCCGTGAAACTTCGACGAATCGTTGCAGCCTCGGTGGGTGTCGGCCTGAGTGTGCTGTTGGCGGCGTGGGGCTGGGCGCCAACCGAGGCCCAGATCTTGGCCGATAGCGAGATCACATATGCACGGCAGGCTCACCCGCCTGGTTGGCTGGAAGACCACGGTGCCGAAGTGGACAGCGAAGCCGCCAACTGTGCCACCTGCCATGCCCAAAACAACTGCCGCTCGTGCCACGTGGAGCCGGTGCCTGACGCCATCCGCCAGCTACCCGCCGGCGACGGGCTGATTCCGATCGCGCGGCGCGCTCCCGACTACCACGGCCCGACGTGGTCAGAGAATCACAAAAGCCGTGCGGCCGCCGCCACGTCCGAGTGCCAGACCTGCCACACGCCCGACGAATGCTCGAGTTGCCACACCACTTCGGTAGCAACGCCACCCCCGGCACAGCGCACCGCCGGGTATCACATAGGCAACTTCCAGGTACAGCATTCGGCGGCCGCGTTTGGACGGCAAGCGGAGTGCGCCACGTGCCACAATCCAGAGGCTTTCTGTCGGGACTGCCACGTGAGTCGCGGGTTGGGCTCGGAGGGTCGATCGGATCGAGGATTCCACAACGAGACGCCGACGTGGACTTTCGGTCACGGGCAAGCGGCCCGGCAGGGACTGGAGAGCTGCGCCACGTGCCACGCGCAGAGCGATTGCCTCAGCTGTCACTCGGCCATGGGCGGCCGCGGCATAAGCCCCCACGGGCCGGATTTCGATGCTGAGCAGCTGCGGTCGAGGAACGAAGGAATGTGCCTGACGTGCCACGTCTCGGTGCCATAGTAATGGAGAGACTGGCCAACTCGGTCACGCCCTGTAGTTTTGCTAGAACAGGTCCTATTTGGATTCGGGCGGCGTGACCACGCGCCAAGATGCGTAACGCAAGAAACCTTGGTTGGGCAGTCGGCAATCGTCCGACCGGAAGGGAGCAATACAGATGAAAGAGCGGCGCTTGATCGGTACTGGAGGGGTGATCCTGCTGGTCAGCCTCGTAGCAACACCAGCGTTCGGCCAGTCGGCAACGCCTCCTGCGGTGCAGCACGACCTTGCGGGCCGCGACCAGTGCCTGATGTGCCATACGGCCGGTGCCATGGAGGCGGTGCCTGACGCACCAGCCAACCACGCCGACCGGCCGAACGAGGCCTGCCTATGGTGTCACGCCGCAGACGCTTCGATGCAGACGGCGACACCCACGGCGGTTGCCCACGAGCTCGAGGGGCGGGACCAGTGCATGATGTGCCACACCCCGGGCAGAATGGAGCCGGTGCCCGATGCCCCGGCGGACCATGAGGGACGGGCAGACAATCTCTGCACACTCTGCCACGCGACCCCTTGAGGTCCAGGCAGGCTTAGCCACAAGGTAAGACCGCCGTGTCGCATCGCCCCACCCAGGGGTGACGCGACACGGCGGTAAGCACTCCCGATCCAGCCTCCCCACGGCCAGCCGCAGCGAACGGTCGGACGACCCCCTTGATCCAGCACAGGACGTGTGACCTAGCTCACATTGCGTTCCCCGGACCGCTT
>JBDHDY010000264.1:0-9594 GCA_039591275.1 Gemmatimonadota bacterium
TCGCTCGGGGCACCAGAGCTCATTGAATTCCCTCGTTCAGGACACTCCAAACCGCTCAACCTCACCACAACCCCGCTTCATCGGGCAACAATGGTGCCAAATGCTGACCACCACATAACCCCACATTCGCCAACGACTTATGGGCACCGCACGCACTCCGATGGTCCTATCCCATCGGGTAACATGCGCCAAGTAGTGCAAAAACTTGCGGAACACGCGAAGAGGCTCCAGCTACGCGCAAACTCGTCGAGGACTCAGTGAGGCTCGGCGGGTTTCGGGCGGTAGTTGGCGAAGGCGTGCGCGGTCAAGACGAAAGACAACGCACTCAAGCCTCCGACGGCAGCAGCGATCAACAGTGGGGCCGCAACTCTCAGCCAAGGCTGACGGATGAATGCCCGCAACAGTTCCACGGTGGACGCAGGATCGTTGAGGCCCACCCATTGGAGAAGTGGCTCTGCACCGAAAAGGGCTGCCAGCAACACGAGCAAAGGAAACAGCCCGACTCTCTCCGGTTCGAATCGTGCCCACACCACTATCAAACACCAAGCTACCAGACAATATGTGACCCAGATCACGAAGAAGCCGCTGAGCGCGGCGGCGGGTGCGGACATGGGAAACCCGTCAGGAACTCCCATGGCTGCAATGATGATGGCGGTGCCGAGAGACCATGGAAGAACGGTGACCGCGCTAGTCAAGAACTTGGCAGCGGCAATCATACGAGCGCTCGTCGGCAGGGTGCAGAGAAACTCCAGGCTACCATCGATTTTGTCCCGCATCACTGTCATAGGAGGCCCTGCGGTCGCCATCCCCAATCCCGCCCCCAGCACCACGACCAATACGTTTACGACGCTGGCCTTCCCAAAAAGCACGAGCAAGCCCACGGCACCCACGGTCACCAGCCCGATCGTCCGCGACCCCGGCCATGCTCTCCTCAGATCAATCGCTATGAGCGCTCGGAGATGTCTGCCGTTTTGCATCGGAGAGAATCGAGTAGAGGATTTCCGAGAGCGGGATATCCGGCCCTTGGTGGCGAAGTTCGGCAATGCCAACGTCGGCTATGAGGTTCCCTCTCGACAGGATCAGGACTCGGTCGGCGATCCACTCAACATCCTCGAGGATGTGCGTGGAGAAAAGCAGCAGCCGATCACCACCCTTCGGGACTCGCTCGCGGATCACGTCTATAACCTCACGTCTGACCATCGGATCCAATCCTGAAGTCGGCTCGTCCAGCAGCAACGTTGCGGGTCTGTACGCTTCAGCAGCGACAAAAGACAGTTTGACCTTCATGCCCTTGGAGAGAGTGCCAAGCTTTGCCTCGAGTGGCAGGGCAAGTCGTTCCACGAGTCGGGCGGCATAGTCGGTGTCCCAGGTCGGAAAGAAGTTCGTGAGGAAGTCTAGATGCTGTGCAATGGTCATCCAGCCGTAACCGAGCAATATCTCGGGCAGGTAACCGATGTGCTCACGGATTTTGGGCAATTGCTTCCGCATCTCGACTCCGTTGACCCGTATGTCGCCGAGATAATTGAGCAACCGACCTCCAATTGCCCTGAGCATCGTGCTCTTTCCAGCACCGTTCGCGCCCACCACAGCTACGCGTTCACCAGCGCGAATCGAAACATCGACGGGCTCGAGTGTGAACGCAGGATACTCCACCGAGAACCTACGCAACTCCAGCATCGAAACGTCATTATATGGCGTCATCCTTCTCTCGCGCATTCAGGAAAGGACTGACAGCCGGATAACATCAGACGCCACCAACGCAATCCATACTCCCACGGTAGTCACGAACGCGCCTGCTCGGGAGAGTCCTACGCCACGCGCAAAAGCAGCGTTGAGGAAAGCCACCCAGATGAGATGAAACACCGAGGTGCCCTGCAACACCGCCGAGAGAACCGGCGAACTCGTCTCGACAATGAGATCTAACCCCCACCGCACCACCAAATCAGCTGCACTCATGATTCCGCTTAGGCGCCGCAGGTAGAGGACAACGAGATCTAACACGCCAGGGATCAAAAACAGGACCTCCCCGAAAAGCAATGTTGACACGAGAGTCCGTAGTCTGGCGGCTTCGCCCAGCAATGCGGCAATCGACCATCCCACGACCGCTAACAAGAATGCCTTTGCTAACACGATTACTGGAGAAGAGAATATGGTAAGCCAGAAAACGTACGTGACGAAGGAGGCAACTCCTTGCGACTCCCCTGACAGGGTCTCGAGGAAGAGCGGTCGCAGGGACAGGCCAATCATCGCATTCACTATTGCTACGATGGCGAGGGGCGCCACGATCGGAGCGCGGCTCCGAATGGCATAGAGTGTGCGCTGATCAAAGGTGAACTGTCCCATCCAACCCGTGAGCTTCCGCTGCTTGCTCGTCGATGCTCTGCTGGACCGCTCACCCCGGCGCTCCCCCGCCTCGAGCATGATCATTTTCTCCTCTTCTCGAGAGATTCGAGCCACCCGACAATTTGAGAGATCGAGCTCTGCCCCACCTTCACTCGTTCGACAACTCCACGTTCGTCCAAGAACGCTACAAACGGAACCATCCGGACGTTCAGTGCTGTTGCGATGATGTCGTTTTCATCGCGAAGGTAGCGGTGGGGAAGCATAGGCGGGATGGAGACCTCTTTCCCCAACGGTAGTGCTGCCACCACTGCGACCTCGATCTCTTTGAACAGAGCCGGGTGACTCACTGCCGTTGCCGCCCACCGGTCAAGTTCGGCTCGACAGTATCTACACGTTTCATCGACATATATCAGAACGCGGGGGAGCGGCCGTCGCTCCGACGCTGGTTCTCTTGCCCCACCGATCACTCGCAAAACTTCGGATGTGAGTTGGTAAGGGGCCGGTCTAGGCTCCAGAGCGCGACGCCTGACAACGAGCGACCGTTCTCCCGAGATGAAGATGGCAGCACACAGGGCAAGCAAAACTGCTCCACTTGCACTTCTCAATCGTTTCTGCTCGAACACAGCTACTGACATCCTCGTTCGCTCGGTTCGGTGACCGCACTTGAACAAGCCATAGGCCTGGGAGTGTTGCATCGAGTCACACTGCAACTCACTACCAGAGCTTGTCAGCGCCGAACGCCACAGCACAGGCCGTTGCACAGCCAGCAAGCAATTGGGGAAAGGCCCCCCCAATCGCAACGAGACCTACAACCGAACTGCCTCCGACCATCAGAATGCCCGTCCCACATCCAAGACAGCCCAATCTCTGCCAAAAACCACTGCCGGCTATCTCCTCAGATTCAACCACGCTCAGCGGGGCGTTGGTCAACGTGACCGGTGACAGCTCAGCTGATTCCGCCTCGTGGAACCCCGGCAACACATTCATCACAACCAGGACAGCGACTATCAGAGCAATCTTCGTGAATACTCCCAACTTCAGGTCCATTTGAATTCCCTTTCCTCGTTAGTCGTTGGACGTCATTAGCATTGCTACTGACTTCTACCACAGCTTATCGGCGCCGAGTGTCCTGGCGCACGCGCCGATGCAGGCCCCAAAAACAAGTGATGACTTTGGTAGGCTGGCTGCTGCGACGATGGCCGGCCAACCCCTGGAGGCAATGGCGATGCCTCCGACCAAACACCCCATGCATCCGATAGCAGTCCAGAATCCGCGGCCCGAGATGTCCTCAACCGACTCGACGAGCGGCTCAGTCGACCGAGTACCGATCTGGCTAGGCTGCTCAGCAGGATGTTGCCACACCGTGAGTGAAAGGACCAACAACGTCATTGCGACAGGCTCTCTGAGTAGCATCATGTCAGCCTCCTCGTAAAAGGATTAGGGATGAGTAGAAGTCACTCGATGCCCGATCGAGCGACGGAAAGCGTGCTACTATCGTTGTGGATTGTCGTGGTCGCACCATTCAACACGAGCGCCTCCCCCGACCACCGTTTCCCGAACCAGCGCTCGGGCGCTCGGTACCGTCCCACCTGTGGGTCCAGCACGGTTAGCATCCCGTCAGGTGAGCGTGCTGCGACGACCACGAAATGCCGACGTCCATACCAGGCGATCAATGGCAGGCGGGCAACCCGAGCAACGGCCGGCACGAACCGACGCGCCTCGAGTGATACGCCCAGAGACCCTGCTGCCGCCCGCAGTGCGGCAAACGATGTCCCGTAGGCAGTTGTGCCGGTCAGCGTGGAGAGCGTGTCGAGTGGAGGCGGATCGATGCCGAGTAACTGAAGAAGGTTCGCCAACGCTGCTGGACCACAATCGTACAAAGTGCGCTGGAGAACGACGCCATCCTCTCCGAGAAACTCCCCACCGACCATTTGAATCAAGGCAGTCTGAACGAATCGGAGTGGTGAATTGGGATTACGTGCAACGCCAGCTGCGCCGCCAGCTATCGCGAGCGCCAAGATCAGAAACAACCCCGCCATGAAGCGTCGCCGTATCCAGCCATGATTCTGTGATGTGCACATGACGGATGTCGTATCTCCCCCACTCAGATGTTTCGTCGCTCAACCATCTGATTTATCCAAAGCGACACGCGGTTCGAGAAAGTACGATGAGACGAGGCAAGGCCCCTCACCGTTTTTCTTGGGGGCGTACCAAAAAACAGGCAGGCCGCCCGCCGCCGGCGCCCTGACGTCACGCCTGTTCTCATCAGCTGTCAGAATCGTGGACGGCTTCTGGAAAGCCTCCTGGCGTCGCTCTTCTCATCGACGCATCGTTAAAGTGAGGCAAGTGCTCTTCCCACCCGACAACAGCTAGAACAGAGTCCAACAAATGCGCGTTTACCTGGTGCAGCACGGCGTGGCCCGACCAAAAGAGGAGGATCCGGAGCGACCGCTGACGGACAACGGGAGGCGTGAGGTGGAGCGAATGTCAGAGGCGGCTGGATCCCTGGGAATCCAGGTGTCTTCCATATTCCATTCCGGCAAGACTCGCGCACGGCAGACGGCTGAGATCCTTGCCGGTCACCTCAACCCGGGTGGCGGCTGCATGCCAGTGGGCGGACTGGGTCCCACAGACGATCCCGAGACCGCCTGCAGACTCGTGGTTCAGTCGAGAACTCCCGTAATGTTGGTGGGGCACCTGCCCCATCTCGGCCGCCTAGCTTCGCTTCTGATTACGGGTGTTTCGACAACGGCTGTGATGACGTTCCACAACGCGGGGCTTGTTTGCGAAGGGCGGTGGACCGTCGATTGGGCCCTCACACCGGAGATCGTACCCTAACAAGGCATACTGTAGCTGGTGCGCCACTAGCCGGAGCAGCACACTCGACGGGAAAGGCATATGCGGTTACCCGCCCACACCTACCTCGAAGAGCAGGGCATACCCTATGATGCGCTCACCTTCCCCGAAACGACCGAGAAGGGAGCAGCCAACGTCTCGAGCGCGCTTGGGTGCAAGACGAGCCAAATGGTGAAGACCCTCATCTTCGAATCCCACACTGGTGAGGCTGTACTCGTGATGGTTGGAGGAGACAGCAGTGCCATCTCAGGACACCTCAAGAAAGCGATTGGCTCGCGAAACGTGCGGATGGCCGCGTTGGAGAAAGTCAAAGAGACGACAGGCTATCAGGTGGGCTCCGTGCCACCATTTCACTGGCAGCCCGAAGGATTTCGTTCCTTCCTCGACGCAAGATTGATGGACGAGGAGGTCTTGGGCGTCGGTGCAGGAGTGTGGGGTCACGAGATCATGATTACGCCTGAGAATCTCGTCAAAGCCAGTCGGGCGACCGTCGTCAATCTCACCGAGAAGGAAAAACCCCTGGTTCCCGACAACTCGGGGACGCTGTAGGCGCGTCTTGGGTAATGGGCGCCGAGCGGCGCCCCTCGTGAATCGTAGCTGGCCTACCTTCGCTGGGTGTCGTTCCCAGCTCTAGCGTCCCCCGTCTGCGCGGGCCACCGGACCACGTATCTTCCGGATGGTGGCAAGATGCTCGAGATACGAGCGGGAAAAGACGTGCTTCCCTTCCGGACCGGCCACGAAGAAGAGAAAGTCAGTGGCAAGCGGATACAGTGCCGCCTCAATGCTTGCCTCAGATGGTTGATCGATCGGACTTGGCGGAAGGCCGTCTATCAGGTACGTGTTGTAGCGCGAGCGAAATCGGTAGTCACGGTTTAAGAGTCGTCGCCTCTCCCCAAGAGCGTACAGCACCGTCGGATCCGCCTGGAGGCGCATGCCTCGCGTCAAGCGGTTGTGATACACCGACGACACGTAGGGTCGGTCGACGTCCACGCGGACTTCGCCCTCGATGATCGACGCAAGCGTGACGAGCTCATCGCGCGTAAGCCCGAGCGTGTCGAGGCGGGCATTCCACTCGGGTCTCCACCGCGTTTCAAATTCCGCCACTAGCCGGTGAACCACCTCATCGGCGGGGGCGTCCACATGGAAGTAGTAGGTTGCGGGAAACAAGTACCCCTCGAGAGTCTCACCTCTCGCGCCGACGCGGTCTCGGAGGATCGAGTCGCTCGCAGCGTAAATGAAAAGACTGTCGGGGATACCCAACTCCCGCTCGACAATCACCGAGATCTCCGCGATCCTCAAACCCTCACGCACAATCAGGCGCTCGAGCATCGGGCCCCGTAGTAGATCGGCCACCACTTGGCCGATGGGCCTTCCCGGAATCAAGTAATAGGTCCCCGCCTTGATCCCTGTAGTCTGCCCGGTCATCCTGGCGTACATGGTGAACGCTCTAGGCGTCTTGATGATCCGGCGTGCGGCCAAGGACTCGGCCACCTCCGTGAGGGGGGCGCCTGGTGGCAGAATCACCTGAACGCGCCCGGCAGATGATGGCATACCACAGGTTGCCAAGACCGTCAGCAGGCCCATAATCTGCGCCGCAATGGCCCACGTCGGGCGCATTCCGCCTGGACCGCCCTTACGGGGTCGGGGCGGGGCTAGTCGCCCGTCAGGGGACATCCTCTCGCAGAGTTCGACCATCAGAATCGCCCAGTAGCTCCTTGGCCAAGGGTAGCCAGCCCTTAGAGGCGATTCCGTGACGCAGCCGGCAGCGAAATGTGACGTGCGTCACAATTTTGGCGCTGCACGACAGCCTACCGTCACGTAAGCGCGTATTTAGGGACTTTTGGCACGCTTTGGGCTCGGCTACGACCCTTTCTTGCCGAGCCAACCGGGCAATCTCTTCCCCCGAAGGGCGTTGGGCTTGGGCAGGATCAAGTTGTACGCTAGCCAGGCTATGATGCCCAGGAAGAGCAGATTCCCTCCGCTGACCATCAGCCATGAGGTTCGCGACACATACCCGGTTGCCACGCCGGCGAATCCCACAACGAGGCCGAAGGCCGCGCATTGCAGGGCCAGGATATGCCAGCGCCAGCGACGGGCATCTGTCTCAAGCTCCTGAGCAGATTTTTCCTTCTGCCGACGCTTCCAGCGGGGCATGGTCCCTGCATGCTCTCGCTTCCAAGCTCGATACGCTTTGATATCCCAAACGAGAGACCAGACGGTAACAAGGGCTGCCAGCGCAGCGAGCACACCGAGCAAAACAACAAGCGGCGTAATCGTCATCACAGATGATCGTCCGTCTGACATTGATGGTGAACGCTCAGCGGGCGACGAAAGATGTCTTGCGGACGAGCCAGGCGCGAGTCGGCCGAGTGGCCGCCAGCCTGGCGGAACCGGCAACCGAGGCGTAAATCATTGCGGTAGTCTGCACACATCAGAACCGCTAACCTGATTCACGGGCGGCGGTAGGTGATTAGATGACTCAGGATCACGATGGAGAACTTGGATTTCTTGTCGATCTCCGGTCTGGCAGCGAGCGACGCTCCCGGCAGGAACGGCGGCGTGTTGAGCGCCGGAAAGCGGATCAGCCAATTTCCCTCGAGCGCCGCCGCGGGTTGGACCGCCGCAAACGCTCGGACCGGCGCATTGCGACGGAGAGGCGCGCTCCCCCGGTTGAGCAGTTTTCCTTGAACGAAGGTCAGGTGATCGAGGACATGGTGCTGCATCCAGAGCAAGGAGTCGCATGTCCGCGCTGCAAGGGAAACCTGCTCCTCGGGCCTCTCGAGACGCTGGCGGGGGTCAACATGCGAGAAGTCCATTGTACAGGGTGCCGCCATAGCGTCGTGCTCGTCGACTTGCCATGACGTCTGCGGCAATCAGCACCACTTGGGAAAGTGAAGTTGGAACATGAACGAGTTTGACGGAAGGAGGGCGTTGGTAACCGGCGCGAGCAGTGGGATCGGCAAAGCGACTGCTCGACTCCTGGCGCAACGCGGAGCGACCGTGGTGGCGACGGCGCGGCGGGAGGAAGTGCTCAAAAAACTCGAGGAAGACGCCGACGTCGACGGCCGATGCATTGCGGTCGCTGGAGACCTCACGAACCCAGCGTTCTGCGAGAAGCTCATCGGCACGGCGACCGAACGGATGGGTGGTCTCGACGTCTTGATCAATGCCGCCGGAATTCTCGTCGGCGGCAACTGGGAGAAAACGGACCTGCCAGCCTGGGACCGCATGTTAGACATCAATCTCCGGAGTGTGTTCGACCTCACACGCCGCGCCATCCCCCATCTCAAGGAACGAAAAGGCAACATCGTCAACGTGAGCAGCGTGACGGGGCCACGAGCGTTTCCCGGTGTGTTGGCGTATTGCGTGAGCAAGGCCGCACTGGATCAGCTGACGCGCTGCCTGGCCCTGGAGCTCGCTGCCGACGGTGTACGGGTCAACGCCGTGAACCCGGGCGTGACACGCACTGAACTGCACCGAGCGGGCGGCATGGACGAGGAAGCGTACGCGGCCTTCCTAGAGCACTCCAAGACCACACACCCATTGGGTCGCGTCGGGAATCCGGATGAGGTGGCCGAGCTGATCTCATTCGTGGCGTCTTCCCGAGCAGGATGGATCACTGGAGAGACCATTGCCATAGACGGCGGACGGGGACAGACCTGCGCGCGGTGAATGGCTGATTTCTACCTAACGAGTGTCACCATGAGCTTCCTCCGATATCTCATCCCAGCAGCGCTGGCCGTGCCAAGTCTCAGCGCGGCGCAAGACGCTCAGATCACCATACGGACCAGCACTATGCTGGACGGCCGAGGCGGCGTTCAAGAGAACGTCGTGATCGTTGTCGCGGGATCACGCATCACAGGAGTCAGTCGTAGCGCCGAGCCTGCCACATACGACCTTACCAGCTTCACCGTGCTGCCCGGGGGAATCGACACTCACAATCATATCGCATGGCATTTCGATCCGGATGGCAAAATCCATCACCTCTCGGCGGAAGAGGAAACACCAGCGCAGGCGGCGCTGTACGCCGTAGAGAACGCCTATACGACACTCATGGGCGGCATCACGACGAAGCCTTGGATCGCCTGTGGACGGGGATCTCCGCGATTGGATAGCGCGCGGGACGATTCCCGGACCGCGGATCATTACGTCGCTCGCCGCCATCACACAGAACACCGGAACGCCTGAGCAGATACGCGAGACGGTGCGCGAGCGAGCAGCGCAAGGCGCCGACGTGATCAAGATCTTCGGCTCTGCAAGTATTCGGGACGGCGGCCCGCCAACACTTTCACAGGAGCAGCTCGACGCCGCATGCGGTGAAGCGCGCCGCCACGGCCTGCGCAGCGCCGTCCACGCGCACGGGCCCGTGAGCGCGCAACGTTCCATCCGAGCCGG
>JBDHDY010000265.1:0-5980 GCA_039591275.1 Gemmatimonadota bacterium
CGGCGGGACCTCCTCAAGATTGGAGCTGTGGGGCTCGGGGCAGCCGTACTCGGCGCGGCAGGATGCTTGCGGGATCAGGCCTTTTCTACACGCGGTCGCAGCCTCGGCCCCGCACCGGAGCAGCCATTTGCCGCACCTCCGCTCGACGTGGTTCGGGTCGGCTTTGTCGGGGTGGGAGGGATGGGGCAGGTTCACTGTCGCAACCTGCTGAACATCGAGGGAGTCGAGCTCAGGGCAATTTGCGACATCGTTCCAGAAAAGGTGGCGAAAGTGCGGCAATGGGTTGTAGAGGCGGGACAACCCGAGCCCACAGGTTACTCGAGGGGCGAATGGGATTTCCGGCGCATGTGCGAAGAAGAAGATCTCGATCTCGTCTTCAACGCCACGCCCTGGAGGTGGCATGTGCCGATATCGGTGGCGGCCATGCAGAACGACAAGCACGCCGCCAGCGAGGTTCCTGCGGCCATTACGATCGACGAGTGCTGGGAGTTGGTGGAGAATGCTGAAACGTACCAAAAGCATTGCGTCATGATGGAGAATGTCAACTACGGTCGCTGGGAATCGATGGTATTGAACATGGTGCGGCAGGGCCTTTTTGGAGAAATCCTTCACGGGGAGGGCGGTTACCTGCACGACCTTAGGTCAATCAAGTTCAGCTCCGAGGGCGAGGGCCTCTGGCGTCGCGCACACTCGGAGACCCGCAATGGCAATCTTTATCCCACACACGGATTGGGTCCCATCGCCCAATGCATGGACATCAATCGCGGCGACCGGTTCGAATATCTCGTTTCCATGAGCAGCAATTCCCGCGGGCTGCAACTCTACGCTGAGGAGCACTTCCCCACAGGATCAGCACAGCGCAACGAGCAGTACGTGTTGGGTGACGTGAACGTGAGTCTCATCCACACTGCACAGGGCAGAACGATCTTCGTCAGTCACGACACCAATCTCCCGCGACCCTACAGCCGCATTCATCAGGTGCAGGGCACGCAGGGACTGAGGATTATCGTCTTGTGAAATGTCTGCGTGAGGGACTGCCGACCGACATGAACGTGTACGATGCTGCTTCGTTGAGCGCGGTAATTGAGCTATCTGAGGCTTCCGTGGCCAACAGAAGCCGGCCGGTTGGATTTCCCGACTTTACCAGAGGGCAGTGGAAGGCGTACCAACCGCTTGGAATCGTGACCGCGTAGACTAATGCGAGGTCCGGGGCACGGCAGCGGCAGAATTGTGATCGGCAGGTAGAGCAAGCAAGTGCTTCGCTGATCCTGGAGCACTTACACCGGGGAGGTCACTCGCTCAACTTCTTGGGATCCCCGGACTCCTCCGGGGAGCCGCCCAACTTATCACCGTCGGGTTGCTTTTCACCCTCCTCGAGGTTGCCCTTCATCTCGGTGATCCCCTTCTTGAACTCCTTGATGCCCTTCGCCATGCCGGAGCCGATCTCCGGCAACCGCTTGGCGCCGAACACGAGGAGCAGCAGGAACAGGATGAGGAGGACTTCCCAAAAGCCCAGATTGAATGGCATAGCAGCTCCTAGAAGGGCAGCCAATCCACGTGGTCGACTGCCTCATCTCGATGGGAAATCTAGCGCTGTGTGAGACGGATGGCGAGGCGCGGACAAAAACCGCCTTTCCGCCTCGCTCCCTGCTGCCGGTTCGAGGCTAGTTGTCAAGCCACGGCGGAACGACAATGGTATTCTCCGTGATGGTAGGAGGCCAAATCACGACTCGCCTCCCCTCCTGCCACTGAAACCAGCTGCTGACCGCCCCCTCTGCCGGATCGTAACTTGGAATCACCTGATGGTCGTCAGGATCAAAACGAATCCGCCCATAAACGCTCTGGACGTCGGTCGCCTCCAACGCCGCAACTAACGCATCTGAGTCGAGTGATCCAGCGCGCTCGATGGCGTTGGCCAGGACATAGGTGCCGACGTAGCTGCTCGACGCACCATAGCCCTCCGGCTCGACATCCCAGCGAGCTTGGTAAGCCCGATAAAACGGCATGGTGAGCGGTGTTGCCTCCGAGGGTGCGTTACCGGCATTGGCGGGAGAAGCCACCCAGTAGTTGACAGCTCCCTCGGTAGCTTCCCAAGCGCCGGGTTGCTCAACGGCGCTCGAGATTCCAGCTACGGGGAGCACTGGGATCCTGAGATCATTCCATTGCTCGACGAGATTGGCTATTTCAGGATGGTCCATCCACACAAAGAGGATCTGGGCCCCGAGGTCTCTCGCCTCAAGGAGACCGGCGGAGTAGTCGAGGGTCCCCGTCGGATACACCTCGTGGCCCAGCACCTGCCAGCCCATGTTCTCGAGCTTTCCTTGTGCAATGTTGCCGATGGTACGGGCGTGGACGACGTCCTGCACCATGATGTACGTGCGGTCGAACCCGTGGGATTGTCCGAGATAGGCCAGGAGATCCACCGCTTCGTTGGCCAGAGTGATTGCCTCGCTCGTGATTCTGAAGAGATATTTATACCTGTCGGGATCCTCACGGATCCGCCGGTTGTATGCAGGCGTCAGGGCCCCAGTGGTCAGGATGGAAACCTTCTTGTGCCGCACGAGGATCTCCATTGCCGCAAGCGCCGCTTCGGATCGCACTGGCCCACCCATGATGACATCAGCCTGCCTCTCCAGGATCAACTCCTCCAGCACGACGAGAGCTTCGGAAAGCGGCACGCCGGGTTCGAGATCTCGTGTGTCCATTACCTCGAGCCTTAGAGGTCGTTGAGCCTCACCGACGCGAACACCTCCGTTTGCGTTGATCTCCTCGACAGCGAGCCGCATGCCCCGTTCCGCATCCCACCCGTACAAGTATTCTGTGGAGAGGGGAGCGCCAATTACGATGGGGCTGTTCGCATCGTCAGCGGGAGTGCACCCGCCGGTATTGAGGAGCACTGCCAGGAGCAGCCATCCTCCGAACGGGGGGAATCTCACCCCACCGGTGCTTTCAAACACATGTCTCATTTATTGCCATCTCCTCCCGAGGGCCTCTCGATACGCGGCCTGACCCTTGCCTGAGGTGTTTCTGGAGCTGGGAGTCACCCTCGCTCACGAAGATACGACACGCGCTGGCCACCCGACAACCTTCGGTGGGCATCGACCGGTCTGCCCATGCAGTGGGCTCAACTTGCCTTCGCTAGCGCCCCTCAGTCGCGCGCGGTATTTTCGGCCCGAGGGTCGGTGTGTCCCCGATGCCCAACGCCTTCCCGCATCCTCGAGAATTGCTGCGGGGACCGGATGCAACCGGAATAGCTGCAACGAACCCCACCCACCGCGCCAACTCGATCAATGTCTCGGAGGGATGGGCCCACGGAGGCCAACATGAAGATCGTACGACTTACGGGCAGAGAAGCTCACCATCCCATGGTGCGGTCGTTTGTTTCCACGCTCGCCCAAGTCTTCACGATATCGACCGTGCTTGCCGGCTTCGATCCGGGTTCGGCAGCCATCGCTCAGCAAATCGCGGTTCCCACCCCTGAGGAAATCATCGGATTTGCCCCGGGCACCGATTACCAGCTCGCCGACTACGGTCAGATCACCTCATACTTCAGAGCATTGGCGGAGGCATCAGACCGCGTAATCCTGGAGGAGATCGGCCGGAGCTCTCGGGGCAAGCCCCTGTATCTGGCCATCATTTCGAGCCCCGAGAATCTCGCGAACCGAGAGCGCTACAAGGAGATCAGCCGACGGCTCGCGCTGGCCAAGGGAGTCTCCGACGACGAGGCCGGGCGGCTCGCTGCCGAAGGCAAGGCCATCGTCTGGATCGACATGGGGCTCCACGCAACCGAGGTGGCACATGGACAGCATGCACCCGTCCTGGGGCACTGGCTCGCCACCGCCGAAGACGAGGAGGCGCAGCGCATCCGCGACAACGTCATCTTGCTGCAGATGATCAACATGAATCCGGACGGTTTGGACATTGTCGCGAATTGGTACCGCAAGGTTGTTGGCACACCGTTTGAGACGGCGCCCGTTCCCGAACTCTACCACCACTACATCGGACATGACAATAACCGCGATTGGTACATGTTCACACAAGTGGAACATCAGGCGGTTGCACGCCAGCTCTACCACGAGTGGTTTCCACAACTCGTGTACAACCATCACCAGAGCGGTCCCTTCCCAGGACGCATCTGGATGCCACCAGTTGAAGATCCGGTGAATCCCAACATCGATCCGCTCACGGTGGCAAGTCTCAATCTCGTTGGTGAGGCCATGAAGCGACGCTTCATGCAGGAGGGCAAGCCAGGTGCATCGAGCGGGATCGTGTACGATGCTTGGTGGAGCGGTTACATGTCGGAAGCTCCAGCCTTTCACAACATGATAGGATTCATCACCGAAACAGCCCTGTACCGCTACGCAACACCCCACTGCTACGAGCAAACTGATATTCCTGAGTCGTTTGGAGCTCGAGCGGACAATCTGCCCGCCAAGCGGCCGTCTCCACTCTATCCCGATCCGTGGCTCGGAGGATGCTGGCACATCGGCGATGCCATGGATTACATGTTGACGGCAGACAAGGCGGTACTAGATGTTGCCGCCCGGCGCAAGGACGATTGGCTGCACAACATTCACCGCATGGGCGTTCGGCAAACTGAAAAAGGAGAGCGGGCCGAGGATGGCGCGTTTGCCTATGTCGTCGATATGACGAAGCAGCGTGACCCCGGCCGCGCGGTGGAGATGCTGAGAGCACTGCGGCATGGCGGGATCGAAATCCGGCGGGCTGACCGTACGTTTCGCATCGGCGAGACCGCCTATGCCCCTGGCACCTACATCATGCCCCCGCAGGCCTTTCGTCCGTTCTTGGTCGACTTGATGGAGCCCAAGGAATACCCCGACATCCGGCAGTACCCCGGCGGGCCACCCGACCCTCCGTATGACATGACGGGATACGAATTCCCACTGGTTATGGGGGTGACCGTCGATCGCATCGAGGAAACGTTCTCACTGCCCGAGCACGAGGTCGGGCTGCCCGACGAGATTCTCCTACCGCTGGGCGGCATAGATGGAAACGGGAGCGCAGCCTATCTCATCTCTCAAGAGCCCAACCTGTCGGCCGTGGCTACGAACCGACTGCTGGCTGCAGGTGCCACAGTTTCCTGGGCCTTAGATGCCTTTGCGGCTGACGGGACGAATTGGCCCACCGGGACGATGGTCGTCCGTGACATCGCACGAGCAGCGGTAGAGGAAGCCATTCAGGATTTGGGCCTCAGGACCCACGCACTCGGAGATGTACCCAGCGTCTCCGCTAGCCAGGTGCGGGCACCAAAGGTCGGGCTCTATCGTAGCTGGCGCTCAAACATGCCGGAGGGTTGGACTCGTTGGCTCCTCGAGAAGTATGAATTCGACTTCGACAACATTCGAGACGAAGATATCCGGTCTGGGAACCTCGGTGCCTACGACGCGATCATTTTACCCGATCAGGATGCCCAGCAGATCCTTCATGGACACCTCGCCGGAACCATACCCGAGGAGTACGCCGGTGGCGTCGGGCTCGAGGGAGCACTTGCGCTCATGCGTTACGTGGAAGCCGGCGGATGGCTGATAGCCATCGACAATGCCGTTGATTTCGCCATCGATCTGTTCGGACTCCCGGTACGCAACACGGTTCGGGGAACACGGTCACAGCAGTTCTTCATTCCGGGATCATTGATCAACTTCCATCCCGACACAGAAGATCCGCTCGCCTACGGCATGCCAGAGCTTGCAGTGGCTTTCTTCGTGCACAGTCAAGTGCTCGAGATCATTCCAGCAGCGGAGGAGGGTGATAAGAAGATCGAGCGCGACCTCGTGCAGTACGCGACCTTTGCGGAAGAGAACTTCCTCGCGAGCGGCTGGGAACTGGGTGCCGAGAGGTACCTTGCGGGTAACCCGGCCGCCGTGCGCCTGCCGTTGGGCAAAGGCCAGGTAGTGCTGCTGGCGTTCGAGCCCCACTTCCGGGCACAGTCGCACAATACGTTCAAGTTACTTTTCAACCC